>NZ_JAQMUE010000041.1 GCF_028330985.1 Roseofilum reptotaenium CS-1145
ATATCTTTTCACCAATTCATATATCCACCAACGGCTATATCCTGTTATTTTTTGCACTTGCTCCGGGGTTTTCCCCTGAGCTAAGAGCCAAATCGTTTGATATTGCCGACTCTTCCAAGCTTCTTTGGCTTCCTGATAAGCAATGAACTGGTGGAGATGGAAACGGTTATGCGGCAACTGGTGGAAGCCACTGCCTCGATTTCCTCGAAACTAGGGGTCATGAATCAGAAAGCAGGTAATATCAACAATGTGGTGATCCCGATTACGAAAGTTGCCGATCAAACCAGTCTCCTATCCTTGAATGCTGCTATTGAAGCCGAAAAAGCGGGAGAATATGGAGCGGGTTTTGCCGTCGTTGCTAGAGAAATTCGCCGCCTCGCTAATCAAACTGCTGTCGCTACCCTAGAAATTGAGCAAATTGTCAAAGATATGCAATCAGCCGTTACCGTGGGTGTGATAGAAATGGACAAATTTAACCACTCTGTGAGTACCAGTGTGGATCGAGTCAGCAAAATTAGTGATGAAGTCGCCAAAGTGATTCATCAAGTCCAAAGCCTACCCCCACGATTTGAACAAGTTAGTCAACGTATCGAAGAACAATCCGAGGGAGCGCAACAAATTAGTGAGGCAATGGGGCAACTGAGCCAAGCTTCCCATCAAACGGTAGATGCTCTCAGAGAAACTAATAACGCCTTGGAACAACTTGACGATACAACTCAAGGACTACGCCGAGAGATTTCCACGTCCCAACCCTATCGCCATATGTGATATAGCACTTCGCGCTACCTAATAGGGAATAGGCAATAGAAAATGTCCTAACTTTCCTTTTCCCTGCTACATGCGATCGCTCTCCGCATCCCCCATTCCCCCACCCCCATCCCTCTATGAGCGTAGAAACTCACCCAATCGACGAACATCTAATCTTGCATGACTGCTGGAATCAAATCGGAGTCATGGGCGATCGCTCCTGCGATCAACTCGAAACCGTAATCCATTGTTATGAATGTCCCGTCTATACCGAAGCAGGTGACAGTTTGCTCGAACGGGAGCCGCCCCCGAATTACTTGGATGAGTGGTGCGACATTCTGGCAGAAACGGCGATCGAGCAAGAAGATATAGAAGGCGATGACATCGTGATTCATACTCTCGATGCCATTTCCGTGATTATCTTTCGACTGGGCAATGAACGGTTAGCCCTTCCCGTAAAAATGCTGCAAGAAGTCACCTCTCCCTGTGTGATTCAACCCCTACCCCATCGCAGTAATGAATTATTTTTGGGATTGGTCAATATTCGCGGTGAAATTTTGCTTTGTGTGTCCCTGAGCCATTTATTAACCTTAGAAACCACTGCCCCAGAGTCTGCCTTAGTCACCACAACTCAAAGCCAAAGGATGATGGTGGCTGGACAAGGAAGCGATAAGTGGGTGTTTCCTGTCGATGAGGTTCACGGAGTCTACCGCTTTGCCCTCAAGGAATTACGAGATACACCAGTCGTGATTACCAAAGCCACAGAAGCCTACACCCAGGGCATTATTTATTGGCAGGGGAAGCAGGTGAATTATCTCGATTCTGAATTACTCTTCTATACCCTCAATCAGAAAATTTTGTAGCTGAGTCTAGGAGTCAACCAACCATGAGCGGGTACTCAAAACTGGAACTGTTTCGTGAAGAAGTGGAAACTCAGGTTAACGTCCTCAAACACGTGATTCCTTTACTCAAAACCCAGTCCTTACCTAAACAAGAATTGGGGCAAGCCATTCAGGCGGTTCATGCCATTTGGGGAACCGCTCGGATGGTTAAAAGAGAGGAAATGGCTAATCTGGCACAACTGCTCAAGGAATGCTTAATTGCCGCTCAAGAGCAAACGATTATCCTGGGTGATGAGCCAATCGATCTCCTGCTTCATGCTGGGGATTTACTCTTGGGTATGAGTCGAGTAGAGAGTGACGCTCTTGAGAATTGGATGACTGAGCATTCTTGGGGTTTGGGGGTGACTCAACGGGGGATGGCTGCTCTGTTGGCTCCTAACTCGAGTGCGCGTTCTCAGACGTCCTCTGAGCCAGAACTCCCTGCTCTAGAAACCGATGAAGCGTCTGTCAATGCTCCTGTTCCCCTGATTGATTCTAGTGAGGACAATGAGGAAATACCGGAGGTTAAGACCGAGATTCCCTCGCCTGAGCTAGAACAAGCCCAGGCTGCTCCTACCCCTACCATAACCCTCACGGCTGACGAGTCGATGATCGACCTATTTCGCCTGGAAGTAGAAGCACAGATGGTGGTTTTAAATGAGGGACTGCTGGCTTTGGAAAGTAATACTCAATCGACACAAGCTTTAGAACAACTGATGCGAGCGGCTCACTCGATTAAGGGTGCTGCGCGAATTATTGGACTCGATGCGTTTGTGAATCTGGCGCATGTGATGGAGGATTGTTTTGTCGCCGCTCAGAAGGGTTCCCTTGTCCTGACTGCCGATGATGTGGATGTTCTGTTGCAAGGGGTGGATTGGTTGGGTCGTGTTTGTGAGATTAATAATGAGGAATTGCCGGATTGGTTAGCTGGGCAATATTCATCTATAGAAACGACTAGAGAAGAGGTGAATCAGATTTTAAACCCTGAAACGTTACCCCCACGCCAGAAGCAGTCGAGTTCGGTGGTGGTTAGTACACCTGAGTCTTCATCATTGGTGGAATCTTCGCCCTCTTCTCATGTGCAAGATAGCTCTGGTGAGGGGGCGATCGCCACCCAACCCAGTTCAGAGGTCATTCAACCCTCTAGTGATCCATCTGGCTCCTTGAGCGTAGTCGAAGGGAGCAAAGGGGGAGGACAACAGAGCAATATTAGCGATCGCGTCGTGCGAGTCAGTGCGGAAAACTTGAATCGGATTATGGGATTAGCTGGAGAATCTCTCATTGAAGCCAATTGGTTACAACCCTATGCCGATTCTATGATGACCTTGAAACGGCGCATGGTAAAGCTCTCACGCATCCTAGAACAGTTGGAGGATAGCCTAGGAGACAGTGTTTATAGCCAGGAAGTAAACGATTATTTAGAACAAGGGAGAAACAAGGCACAGGAAGGTCTGGATTTTTTAGGCGATCGCCTCGAAGAATTAGAACTCTATGCCCAGCGCACTGCGAACCTCTCTGATCGCCTCTACCGAGAAGTGATCACCTCCCACATGCGTCCCTTCGTCGATGGCGTGCAAGGTTTTCCCCGCATGATTCGCGACTTAGCTCGTAAACTAAATAAGCAAGTGCGCTTAGAAATCCTGGGTAAAGCCACCCCTGTCGATCGCGACATACTCAAGAAATTAGAAGCACCTTTAACTCATATTCTACGCAATGCCACAGATCACGGCATCGAACTACCGGAACAGCGGATTGCCGCTGGGAAATCTCCAGAAGGTACAATCCGCCTAGAAGCTTTGCATCGTGGCGGAATGCTGGCGATTACTATTACCGATGATGGCAAAGGTATCGATCCAGAAAGGTTACGCCAAAACGTGATGAACAAAAATCTCGCCAATGCAGAAATGGCAGCCAAACTAACCGAGATCGAGCTGATGGAGTTTTTATTTTTACCTGGATTTTCTACTGCCCAACAGGTTACAGAGATTTCTGGACGGGGAGTCGGTTTAGACGTAGCGAAAAGCATGGTGCAGGAAGTCGGGGGCACCGTGCGAGCCATGTCTCAACCGGGAAAAGGAACCAGTTTTCATTTTCAACTGCCCCTCACCCTTTCTGTTGTTCGCACCCTGTTAGTAGAAATTTCTGGCAAACCCTATGCAATTCCCCTAGCTCGCATCGATCAGATTATGACCCTGGAGAAATCACAAATTTCAGAGGTCGAAAATCGCCAATATTTCACCATGAACCAACAGCATATTGGCTTAATTGCGGCCCATCAAGTTCTGGAGTTAGCTGAAGTTACTTCTAGTCCAGGTTCCCTATTTGTGGTGATTCTTAGTGATGGACCCCATACCTATGGTTTAGTGGTTGATCAGTTTTTAGGAGAGCGAGATTTAGTGGTGCGTCCCCTCGATCCTCGGTTGGGTAAAGTCCCTGATATTAGTGCTACGTCTTTAATGGGAGATGGATCGCCGATTTTAATTGTTGATGTCTCGGATATGGTGCGATCGATTGATCGGATTCTGAATGCGGGACGACTCATGAGAGTGGGGAATGAAATACAGAAATTCCTGACTCAAAAGCATAAGCGGGTTTTAGTGGTTGATGACTCAATTACCGTACGGGAAATGGAGCATAAACTCTTGGAAAATAGTGGCTATCAGGTGGATACCGCAGTCAATGGTGTGGAGGGATGGAATGCTGTTCGCACTAACACCTATGATTTAGTAATCAGTGATATTGATATGCCCCGGATGAATGGTATTGAATTGGTGAAGCAGATGAAGGGGCATCCCCGCTTGTATGATATTCCTGTGATTATTGTTTCGTATCGCGATCGCGAGGAAGACCGGATTCAAGGTTTAGAAGCAGGTGCAGATTATTATCTTACCAAAAGCAGTTTCCATGATAAAACCCTGATTGATGCTGTAGTGGACTTAATTGGGCATTGAGTCGGGAGTAAGTAGTCGGAACGATACAGCGCAAAGCGTTGGGGAATAGGCACGAATCGCAATAGGGTTGTGGTATATGGAGAGAGAGGATTCAAGCTTGTGTTTTATAACAATTGTCCTATTTCTGGTTCCCTATTTCCCATTGCTGACGGCGCTATTGTAAGATCAAACCAATTTTTAATTTTTCATTGAACCATGCGAGTCCTGTGCTTGAGTAATGGCCATGGGGAAGATGCGATCGCCACTCGCATCTTACGCCAATTGAGAGCCACCCCCAATCCCCCAGAATTATCAGCTTTATCCTTGGTGGGAGAAGGTCAAGCCTATCGACACATGGATATTCCTCTGATTGGCCCAGTCAAAGCCATGCCCTCTGGTGGCTTTGTATATATGGAGGGTCGCCAATTAGCCAAAGATGTCAAAGCGGGAATGCTGCAACTCCTTTGGCAACAGTATCAAGCCATTCGCTCCTGGGCAAAAGATGGAGGTTCAGTCTTAGCTGTTGGAGATATTATACCTCTACTGTTAGCTTGGCTCAGTGGCTTGCCCTATGGATTTGTAGCGACAGCCAAGTCAGAATACTGGATTCGGGATGAGAATGGGCCCTTAACCGCTGGTGTCGCCCAGGGTTGGTCCGGTTCGGTGTATTTGCCTTGGGAGCGCTGGTTAATGGCACGGCGGCGCTGTATGGGCGTGTTTCCCAGGGATCGGTTAACGGCTCAAACCCTACAACAATGGCAGCGGTTACCCGTGTTTGATTGTGGGAATCCAATGATGGATGATTTATTACCAGTGGAGCAAGAACCCGAAGAAGAGGAAAAAGGGAAACCCTTGGCATTGGTTTTACTCCCCGGTTCCCGCGCTCCAGAAGCCTATGAGAATTGGCAGGTGCTATTAACTGCACTGGGGCAAGTTATGGGCGAACCAAAACCGTTTCCAGGGTTGCATCGACCGATAAGGGTGTTTGCGGCGATCGCTCCCGGATTAGGTTTAGAAACCTTTGGCCAAATCCTGGAATCCTTTGGATGGCGGCGCAAAGACCTCCCTGAAAGCATGGCTCTGCCTTCTCCAGAAACACTCTGCTATACCCTCAGTAATGGCACATTGTTCTTAACTGAAAACGCCTATAATTGTTGTCTACAACAAGCCCATTTTGCCCTGGCCATGGCTGGAACCGCCACTGAACAATTTGTCGGTCTCGGTAAACCCGCCCTGACTTTCCCCGGAAAAGGCCCCCAATTCACCTCCCAGTTTGCCCAAGTGCAAGCCAAACTTCTGGGCCCATCCGTTATACCAGTTCAAAGCCCTCAAGCTGTAGCCCAAACCCTCCAAGACCTTTTACACGATCCTGACCGCCTACAATTGATCTATGCCAATGGCAGACGGCGGATGGGCGAACCTGGTGCTTCCCAAAGAATTGCGACTTGTTTCTTAGAAAAAATTTCTGCTCAGGGTGGCTAATTGCCTAAACCTGTGTTATGCTGAGATATAGTCTCAATTTATGGCGAGCGTAGCCAAGTGGTTAAGGCAGCGGATTGTGGTTCCGCCATTCGCGGGTTCAACTCCCGTCGTTCGCCCTCTTCAAAAGCATTTAGCTCCGGGATTTTCATCCGCCAATGGCAGAACTGCAATCCTTTGCACTGCACGCATTCAACACAAAACCACTCTACCACTCCAAAATGGAGTATGAGGTAAATAGGTTATAGGAACAGAGAAAACTCATCTATGGAAGCATTACCATAGACTTTCATCAATATATCAATCACATGACCATCACCTTAAGGGGTGACAAGGAGACTAAAGAGTAGACTGTATAAGGGATAGAACCTTTAATCCCTTCTGGAAAAATAAGGGTTTATGAGGTTTAGAATCCATCAGTTCTTGAGCCAAAGAAGACCAACATTGAAAGGAGTGAGCCCACAATAACCCATAGCATTCGATATAAAAATGACTGTGGCGTTTTACTTTACGTTCCTTTTCTGTAATCCGGGCAAGATAAGGACTTACCTCCATTTTTTCCCAAGCTATTCCTTTTAGGGTTGCCCAAGTATAAGCCATTGCTATGACTAATATAGTGGCCAATATTCGTTGCTCATTGACTCTCGTATTCTCTTATAATTCAGGGAACATTTGCATTTTTGGTGGTCTCTACCAGACCACTTTACCTCTTTTAGCGTTCGCGAAGCGACTCTGTAGGAGTATCGCGACCTTTTAGTTGATGTTTTCGGCAAAATACCACCAAAAAAGCTTGCTATAGCAACCTTTGAGTTGCCTTGTCACCCCTTAAGGTTTTTCAATCAAGTTAATGATTTCCTCCGCAGACAAAGGAACTGCATCTTCAGCCGTTTTCAGTGTTGTAACTAATGTGTTTATCCTATCTTGGCGTTGATTTCTTTCAAACAACAGCAATCGAATAATTTCAGCCATCAGAATATGAGGTAAAACTCGATGGCGATAAATATCATCGAGTAAATTCAGAACAGCTTGATACAACTGTGGCGGTTTGCCAACAAGATTCAACTCTTTAGTCAGTGGAAGATTGCGATTTCTTAGGGCGGGAGTGAGAAAAGCAGTAGTATTATTACAGGGCAAGTTATGCTGATTAATGAAAGGTGTAATATAGCGCTCATCATAAGTTCTACCGGAAAAACAGTCCGGATCGCCAATTTCTGTATATGGCTTTCTAATATCGAGATCTGGTCGATGTAATTTGGCCAATAAACATGCCATTAAAATACGAACTCCTGCACGATTTTTCAGATTACAAGCAACATAGTCAGCCGATTCTCGGATCTGGGGATCTTCAATAAAAGAGTCTTCTAAGTTGGTGTTAGCTTGTCGAAAAGTGGCATTGAGGATGTCGATAGGTTCTGACATTGGCTCATCTCGGGTGGCAAATCATAATTTGTCCAAAACACCTCTGTTCGAGGCTTTTTTACTGAAAGACATTGTTTTGAGGGAGCTTCAGTACGGTTCCAATCTTGGTAGAGTTGATCGAATAATGAACAACCATAGCCGGATAGAGCGACTTTTCCTTTAACCTGGTTCAAAACTGCCGCTAATTCTCGATGATTGTCATCGGTCATTTCGTATCGGTAAGCGTAGAGATCTCCTCGTGAATCATGGGGATAGGGAGGATCGCAATAAAATAAGGTTTCTTCACTATCATATCGCCTAATGACTTCTATCGCTGTCCCTTGTTCAATTTGAACCCTTAACAGTCTTTGCACAATTTCTGAGAGTCCTTCCACGCTTCCTAACCAACGAGAAACTGCTCCTGCCATTTCTGCTCGACTAGTTAGTTTACAATGGGCCGGCCGATCTTCCCACGCTAGCAGTTTGAGCTAGTCCTGTTCTCACTTGACGAGCGCGAACAAAAAAACGCCGCGCTCTTTCGAGTTCTGTAAAATGTTCGCTGGGTTCTTGTACGGCAATTCTTAGTTCTTCTCTGGAAAATGGGGTTAAGGCTATTGCTTTAATCAAGTCTTCTTGTTGGTCACGCAGAACCCGAAAAAAGTTGACGACTTCCCCATCAATATCATTATAGGTTTCAACAGGAGACGGTTTACGATTCAGGAGTACAGCCGCAGATCCTGCAAACGGTTCACAGTAATGGGTAGCTTCTGGTAATAAAGGCAGAAGCCAGTTTAAATGATTAAATTTTCCGCCATACCAACCAAATGCAATCCGTTTTCCCATGACTTTCAAAATTTATTAATAACGCAAATTCCGCCCCAATTCCTGGATATATAACCCTGGATCTTCAGCCACCCAACCCACAGCCGATTTATAGCGCATTTCAAAATGGAGATGGGGAATGGAAAACTGGGGATTTCCAGTTGTTCCCACGGTTCCTAGTACGTCTCCTTGGCGAATATTTTGACCGGGGGAAACTTGAATCGTTTGTAGATGAGCGTAACGGGTTTGTCGTCCTCCAGGATGGTTAATGACGACGAGTTGACCATAGGAAGCGCGATCGCCTGCATAAGCAACGATACCATCTCCCACTGCCGAAACGGGAGTACCAATGGGGGCGCGGATATCTACACCACTACTAAATTCTCGTCTTGAGGTTTGTGAATTTAAATACCAACCATATCCTTTGAGCAAGGGCGCAACAGCCGGAAGGGGATAGGCCGAGAGCTGAGTGCGCATTTCCCTAGAAGGACGACCGGGAGACCAATTGACTCCTGGGACAAACACCATTTCTGGGTTCTGTTGACATCCATTTACCTCAAATAGGGCATCAGCAGGAACTCGGTATGCTTCGGCTACATCGCGCCAAGTTTTACCGACTGGAATCCGCACTAAGACCCCATCATAAGGAGGAATCACAATTTGAGTGCCAACGGGGGCTTGTCCGTTGCGTAAGGAACGATTGAGACCCATTAAAGTTGACGGCATTAATTGATGATTTGCAGCAATTTGGCTTAGGCTTTCTCCCGGAGAAATTGTGTAATAAATAAAGCGATCTATGGCAGGTTCTTGGGGACAAAATTGTTCTGGATTCGGTCGTAAGGGAATAAAAGATGGCTCATCCATGGGGGTTTGAGCGAGACTCGCAGGAGTCAATAGAACAGGTAAGATTAAAGACAGGCAAGCAATGAAGATCCCTCTCAATCCTCCTTGAGAAAGGGGATTTTCATTGCTTCCCAAACGTAAGTACCCCAAGCTATTTCCTCTTGCCTCTTGCTTTTTGCCGAGCGCGAAGCGCTGTAAGTGCCACATAGTCAAGAATTCCTATTAATTCGCTTTCGCTTTCTTTTTGGCCTTTTGTTTCGCTTTTTGTTTTTCCCGTTTTGCGGCTGCTTTTTCTGCTTTCGCTTTGGCAATTTCCGCTAACTTCACCTTTTCTTTTTCTTCGGCAATTTTATCCAGATAGTAATGGTAGTTCCCCAGATAGACGTGAAATTCACCTTCGCGAATTTCCACAATCTTATTGGCGACTTTGGAGATAAAATAACGGTCGTGGGAGACAATAATAGCGGTGCCATCATAATGTTGGAGCGCTTCCTCTAACATTTCCTTAGCCGGAATATCTAAATGGTTGGTCGGTTCATCTAAAATTAATAAATTCGCCGGCTGTAATAACATTTTGGCTAGGGCTAACCGGGCTTTTTCTCCCCCACTCAGGGCTTCCACCTGTTTATAAACGGTATCCCCACTAAATAAGAATCCCCCTAAAAGGGTACGTACTTCCTCATTTTTCCAATCGGGGACTTCATCATGAATGGTATCCATGACCGTTTTATCTAAATCTAAGGCTTCCGCTTGATTTTGTTCAAAATAACCTGGAATCACGTTATGTTTCCCTAGGCTGACGCTGCCTTCTATGGGTTGTTCCCAGCCCATCATTAATCTCAGGAGGGTGGATTTTCCACAACCATTGGGCCCCAGAATGGCGATGCGATCGCCCCGTTCAATCCCCAGAGATGCCCCCAGGAAGAGGATTTTATCATCATACAAGTAGGTTAAATCCTTGATATTGACCACGTCGCGACCACTGCGGGGGGAGGGAGGAAAGCGGAAATGGAGCGTTTTTAGGTCGCTGATGGGGGCTTCGATGCGTTCTATTTTTCCGAGTTGTTTCTCGCGACTTTTGGCTTGGGTACTGCGGGTGGCACTGGCGCGAAATCGTTCAATATAAGCTTGCTGTTTCTCTAATTCCTTTTGCTGATTTTCGTAAGCACTTTGCTGGGCAGCTTTTTGCTCGGCTTTTTGTTCCAGATAGGCGGAATAATTGCCTAAATAGGTCGTAGACACTCCGCGCTCGGTTTCCACAATTTGCGTACAGAGGCGGTCTAGAAATTCCCGGTCATGGGAGACAATTACCATGGGGATCGTTGAGCTTTTTAGATAGGTTTCTAACCATTCAATGGTTTCTAAATCTAAATGGTTTGTCGGCTCATCGAGCAACAGCATATCGGGAGATTGCAGCAAAATTTTACCCAATTGAATCCGCATTTGCCAGCCCCCAGAAAAGGCGCTGACCAGGCGATCGCCATCATCTGCCTCAAATCCCATCTCGGGTAACATCTTCTCAATTTGTGAGTCTAACCCATATCCATCCAGCGCTTCAAAGTGCCGTTGTTGCTTATCGAGTTTATGGATAAGAATCTCTAGCTCCTCTGGAGTCGCCGTTTGCATCAGATGCTGAATCTCGGCGATCGCATGATGGACTGCATTAGCCTCATGAAAGACCGTCCAAAATTCCTCCCGCACCGTATCCCCAGGATTGACATCAAATTCCTGGGTCAAATAGGCGATCTGCAAATTTGCTGGTCGGATCACCTCCCCAGAAGTCGGCTCAATTTCCCCCGCAATAATCTTGAGCTGCGTCGATTTTCCCGCACCATTGACCCCCACCAAACCCACGCGATCGCCAGGTTTCACTTCCCAATTGATATCATTGAGCACTTGGCCAGTCGAATAGATTTTGCTGATATGCTCTAATCGCAGCATCGAAACCTCCAAGGGCAGGGTAATAGTCAGGATTCAGGGGAATGAGTTAATGGACTTCTGGTTTGACCTCAAAATTGGAGGAGATAACCGCGATCCATCACTAGGGGTTTGAGCGTAGTGCTTGTAAACTTGCACAATATTGTACAAAGTTTGACAGATAGTGGCATATAGAGATTATAGGTCTAACTCATGCGAGAGTATCTGAAGCAGCCAAACTATCAGGCGTGTCAACGCCAGACTATATGCCGTAGAATAAATAGATAGTACAACAATTAAAGGAAGTAGCCAACGATTTTTGTTGTGAAATCATTCAAAACCTCACTCAACCTCAACAAAAAGCAACGCACCTTAATGGCTAAACACGCAGGAGTGGCTCGTCACGCCTATAATTGGGGACTAGCAATTTGTCTTGAAGCCAAAGAAAAAGGTGAAAAGCGCCCCAGCGCGAACACCTTACATAAGCGTTTGGTAGCTGAGGTAAAATCTCAATATGAATGGTACTACGAAGTTTCTAAATGCGCTCCCCAACAAGCCTTGAGGGATTTGGATAGTGCATTCAAGAACTTCTTTACTGTCAAAGGGCGTGGGTTCCCTAGATTTAAAAAAAAGGGGAGGCATGACAGCTTTTACTTAGAAGGAAACATTCAAATAAGAGGAAACCAAATCAGGTTGCCTCGCATTGGGTGGGTAAAGACCTATGAAAAACCTCTTCCTCCTATCTTGGTAAAATCCAACAGCAACGTAACAATTAGTCGTCAGGCTAATAAATGGCTTATTTCTTATAAGGTTGATGTGGAACCGGAAAAAATTGACCATTCTAAAGGCGTTGTGGGTGTGGATTTGGGAGTAAGGACTCTAGCTACATTGTCTAATGGGGTGATATTTCCGGCGGTTCATGCTTATCGGAGTGCTAAGAGAAAATTAGCCTCACTCTCTAGAAGTGTCAGTCGTAAAGTCAAAGGTTCCAACAACCACAAAAAAGCAATCAAGCGTTTAGCCAAAGCACATTATCGAGTTGCCTGTATTCGTAAAGATGCCACCCATAAGTTAACGTCCTACTTAGCTAAAAACCACAGCGAAGTAGTCATAGAAGACTTAAACGTGAGCGGGATGCTCAAAAACCATCGGTTAGCTCAAGCTATAGCAGATGGTGGTTTTTATGAGTTTAGGCGGCAACTGGAGTATAAATGTCAATGGTATGGCAGCTTTTTAACAGTCGTAGATAGATTTTTCCCTTCTTCTAAAACTTGTTCAGATTGTGGAGAAATCAAGAAAGACTTAAAACTCAAAGAGAGGATGTTTATCTGTCCATCTTGCAGCTTCTTTTTAGACCGTGATTTAAATGCTGCCATTAATTTGTCGAAGGCTTGCCCTGAGCGAAGCCGAAGGGCGGGAAGTTCTCCCGTGTCAGCCTGTGGAGTATCAGATAAACGCAATGCTATGGCAAAGTGGACACAGCGAAGCAGGAAGAAAACATCAGATTATGTACAGCTTAGTTTAGGCTTATCATAGTTTGTCTAAGTTTTTCAGAACGGTTTATAATTCTTAACCATTATATCTGGTTCAGTCCCCTGCTGAAGGCCATCTCTTAAATCCAGTTTATTTAGGGAAAAATCCGGTTGTCCTTTGATTTCCAAGATAAGTGTGTTGTTTAACACCCAACCCGTGTAAACTGATCTAACTGAAACGGGAATTAAGGGTCTCAAGCTTTTTAGGCCGTTCTATCATCATCCGTTCTGACTATTATCTTCAACCCTAGCTATGGCGACATCTTCTAACTCAACTTCCTCCACCATGTCAAGTGAATCGAGCAACCTATTACGCACGACCACTCAAATTGCTCTATATCTTAAGGACTCTCCCCAAAGTCAGGCGTTATCTACATTCGTTGAAGTCAGTCGCATTCCCATGATGGGCGAATTTATTGAAATTGGAGGCACGCTCTATCGCGTCTTTCTCGTTTGCCATCAACCTGACTCCCAAGAGGTTACTGCATCTGTAGGAGCAGTCAAAACCCCTTGGGAAGGTTGCCAAAGTTTAATTGAAACCCAAAATATATAGTGCCTGATGCTGGTAATGGGTAATCCGTAAACTGCTACAATCAGAGCTTCTAGAACTCTCAACGCTCAAACTCTCAATGAAGACAAACGGGTTAAAAACATGGATGAGTAATCTAGGGTTAGCAGCCGGAAGCTTACTCTTTGCCCTATTAATGGCTGAAGTGGGACTACGCATTGCCAATATTCCCCCTCAAGCAAAACCGGAACCCCAACCCCAAGCATCAAGTTCTCCAGAACCGACTCCCTCTCCTGTCGAACCCTCTCCCTCTCCAGCGCCTTCACCTGCTCCAGCACAGGAGAATATCTTGCCTTCCCAGAGAAATGCGCCGCCTAAACCTGCACGGGGAACTCCTCAACCGAACTTTTTCCAAACCGATCAGGATTTGGGATGGACGCATCAAGCGGGAGTGTCGGGATGGTGGACAGCCGAAGGAGAAGCCTATATTGAGATTAGCTCTGCTGGATTGCGCGATCGCGAACATCCGATCGAAAAACCACCCAATACTTTCCGCATTGCCCTCTTAGGTGATTCCTTTTCCGAAGCACTGCAAGTTCCACTCGAACAAACCTATTGGTGGTTCATGCAACACGCCCTGCAAAACTGTCCAGCGTTGCAAGGACAAACGGTAGATGTGATTAATTTTGGTGTAACCAACTATGGAACGGGACAACAGTTATTGCGTTTGCGTCGGGATGTATGGCAGTACAACCCAGATATAGTCCTTTTAGCTGTGTTTACAGGCAATGATGTCCCGGATAATTATAAACCTTTAGATGCTCGCAATCGTCCCTATTTTGTCTATAACAATCAGGGAGAGTTAGTGCCAGATATGTCGTTCCGAAATCCGGATAAAACTCTACCTCCCTATAATTTATCTAGGGTAGATAGGTTACCGGATTGGTTGGTGGATCATTCTCGGATTTTGCAGTTGGTGCGTAAGGTGGAAAAGGATATGAAAAACCGAGAATTGGAAGCGCTGCGCCAGTATACTTATAATTATTTGTATCGGGAACCAGAAGATGAAACCTGGGGAAAAGCTTGGCAAATCACGGAGGATTTAATCGGGTTAATGCATCAGGAGGTTAAAGAGAAGAGTGCCGAGTTTATGGTGGTGACGTTAAGTAATGAGGCGCAAGTCAACCCCGATCCAGCCTTTCGTGATGGGTTTGTAGCCAGTAATGGGATTACGGATTTATTTTATCCAGATAACCGGATTAAGGCATTAGGCGATCGCCTGAATTTTCCGGTGGTGAATTTAGCGCCAACGCTACAAACCTACGCCGAAGAGAATCAGGTGTGCCTACATGGATTTGCCAATGCGGTAGAATGTGGGGGACATTGGAACGATCGCGGTCATGCGATCGCCGCTCAAGTGTTAACTCCCCAAGTGTGCCAATACCTCAGTTCAACCCTCGGAAAACAGGAAAACTGAATGTCTGGCGATCGCACCACCGCTTTTAATAATAACTGGGGCTATTTGAAAACCGAGTTTAACTGGCTCGATCGCGTTCTCCGTTTGGCAGTTGCTAAACGACAACGAGAGAGAAAAGCCATCGATCGGGTGTCCAAAACTCCAGGCGATCGCGCCAGTAGTGATTGGTGGAAAGGACTCGTTACTCTAGACGGAACAGTGGGACGAGATGAAATTGACAAACTAGAGGTTTTTGCCCAGAAATCTGAGACTTTAAACTATCAGCAACAATTAGAAGAAAAAATTCAGGCTAGTCAAGAACAAGGGGTTTTATTGGGATTGCCGATGCTCTGCAATCGCGCAGCTTTAACCCTATTTGAAAAACACCTGGTGTTAGCCAGTTTAGCACCAGAGGTTAATCATCGCTATTCCCGTCTCTATCAGTATTTGCAAGAGGATCGGCACAGTTTTTTACCCACAGTCGATCTGATTTTACGCTTATTTTGTCGAGGGGATAATCAATGGAAAGAGGCAAGAAATTTGCTGACTTCTACCTCAATTTTAACTCAATTGGGTTTAGTGCAATTTTTGCCCCTTGACTCAGAAACATTTCTCAATAGTGGGGTGAAGCTTACCCCAAAGTTAATTAATTATTTGTTAGCCGATCGCCCAGATGAACCAAGTTTAAACGATTTATTACACCCCACAAGAGAAGCTCTGAAGATTAAATCGTATACTCCGAAAAAATCTTGGTCAGAGTTGATTGTGGCTTCGGGTTTGCAGGAGACTCTTAAGTATATGGCTTACCGATATCGATGCGATCGGGAGATGGAAATCGAGGGAATTCATCCAGGGCAAATTATGGTTTTCTCTGGAATTTCTGGAACTGGAAAAACTACAGCAACCGAAGCGATCGCTACTGAGGTCAACCAGAATATTACTGAAGTCGATCTTCAGCTTTTGCCCGATCCGATAACTGAATTATCCGATCTTAAAGCACTCAAGGCTCCCATTTTGCTGATTAAATCGGCTCATTTGTGGTTAAAAAGATGTAATCAAACACCAGTCTATCGATTTTTACGCGATCGCCAGCAACACGAAAGCCTCACCATTTTAACCTTCGATCCTGCCTATCAAGGGTCTGTGGTGCTGCAAAAATGGCTCAGAGAAGGGGTTGTAGAGCAAATTTTAGCGTTTCCTGTTCCTGGAACAGGCGATCGCCTCAAGCTCTGGAAACAAGCCTTTCCTTCCCCCATTCGAGTCAGTCCATCCTTAGACTGGGAAGACGTAGCGCAGCGTTGGAAACTCACAGGGGGACAAATTCTGGCGATCGCCCATAAAGCCAGGATTTTTGCTACTCTCGAATCACTAGAAACTGCCATCACCCAAGAACATTTACAACGCGCCTTTTCAACCTTTCCCCTACTTCAAAACAAGAAATCCCGAAAATCCTAAACTATGACTTAACGTTCATTAGCAGCATTTAAAATAGTTATGTAAAGTTGCTAACTAATACGAAAGCCAGCTCGATCGATCAAATTATCCATGATTGGTTTAATAACTTCGATCAATCCTTCTTGCTTGGCAGTTAACAAAACACCCAAAATACCAATAAATTCCAGATTAAATTCAGTAGCAACTTTCCTACCTGGATTTTCATCTATGATTAAGAGATTAGCATTTAATTCAATAGCCAAGGCGATCGCCTCAGACTCTCCTCGATCTAACTCAGTTTGAAATTGACTAACCAGATCTTTATTTTTGACCGGTTCAGTTCTAATCCAAGACAGGGTTTGAACTTCAGCCCTCCCTGGAACAGGATAACCTACATCGGTCATTTCCCGATCGACAGCTTCTGGAATAATAATGCTTCCATAGATTTGTTGTAATAAATTTAATTGTCCAATCGCAGCTAAACTTGTAATTGGTGATGTATCGCTGACGACAATCATAATTTACCCATTCGCTTTAAGGTTTCTATATCAGCCTCAAAATCTGCTACATCATAGTTGACACAAATTCCTCGACTAGATATTTCTCTCCTAAATTCTAGTAAGTTCATTTCTGCAAGACGGCGAGCTTGTCCTGTACTCAGTTTCCTTTGTTGATAGAGTGAGATTGCCAATTCTACTTTAAGATCTGCTTCGGACAGTTGAGCAGAGTTCAGGATTTCGTCAGGGATGGTAATATTCATCTATCGCCTAATGCTCTTACCTTAGCAAGATATAGTTTTCCTCTAGAGTACCATATTACTCATAGCTAGAGCTTACCAATAGCCAAATCTATGTATAATAGAAATGGATTTTGGGGAATCACATCATGCCACAGATTGCGCCCATACTTAACCAACAGCACAGCCAAATCTCCATCTCGGTGGATGAAGTCGAACAAGCTAAAGAGCTTCTGCCTACTCAAGAGGCGAAATCTCAGTTTGAGCGCCAATTGGAAAAACCGGTATTAGCCTTTAGTCATGACGATCGCTTTCAGACGGTTAGCACTCGCTACAATGCTCCATTAGCTCGTGGGATTCATCCCCTAGCATTTGCAGTTCATCTGGCATTTTCCGAGCATCGTCCCTTATTGCTCACCCCGGATATTATTTGGATAACGATCTCTTAAGGATTTGCCCACCATGTTAACAATCATGCCGAAGAATTGCGCGATCGCTTTGTATCCCATTCGGGTAAAGAGACTCTGACTATCGAAGTCTTGGAGATGCCCAAACAAGCAGACGAGTGGAGCCAAGCCGTTCATGAGTGGACGTTGTTGATTCGCGATCGCGTTGGAGCAGAAGTTTATCATCTCTTAGAATGTAACTTTAGCACCACCACCCCTAACGCGCTAACCGCCAGTCGCATCGTGATGATGGATGCCTTTCGCCAGTATTTTGACTATAAAATGATAGGTGCTTGTGGTATTCCGAAGATTACTCTATTAGGAACAGTACAAGATTGGCAGAGTATTTGCGATCGCGTCCGCATGATGGCTGAATATAACTTAAACTGGTGGACAGATCGATTATTACCCATCTGTGAAGAGTTGGTAAACACTGCATCAGGACATCCTTCCTTGTCATTTTGGCAACAAATTTACAAACCCCAAGAAGTATATCTTGCAGACTTAACTAACGGTTGGTTAGCCGATTTATTTCCCTATCTCCTTGATCCGATTACCCGCGAGCCTTCAAGACGAAATCCTATTTTGGCGATCGAGCGATCGAATATTCAAAGTGATGATGGTATTCCTCTTCATCGATTACCTGTAGGTCTGTCTAAAGTTCCCTTTAAACTTACACTAAATCAACAAGAATATTCTCTAGAACTATTGGCTGGCTTGATTGGCGTTTACCAAAATCCAGATGAAAGCACGTTGACTCCTGAAATCGGGTGGTCTGTTCAAGAAGGAGATCGATTTCAACGATTATTAGATAAGATTGAGCGCGAACATATCATAGAAAAATCGATTGATTGGTCGAACTTTAGATCGAAGAGTTATCTTTCTAAAGAACATATCCAAATTCTAGAACGATTTGATGGAGCGACGCTTTACCCAAACAGTAGTCATAGTTGGTTCTTTTCTAAATATGATGTTTTTAAAAGTTATAGATGCGATACAGTCAATGATTATGGCTCATCTCAACCGTTGATCGAACTAGAGGATGGACGCTGTATTGGCTACACCTACAAAGGATTAATTTTACTAGGAAAACCTGTTTCATCTCCCCATCCTTTATTTGAAGATATGACAGATTATGAGTTAAAAGATTCCGTCGTTATTGCTGAAGGAATCGAACAACTCCTAGAGCGCATCTTCCAATCTGAAGGTCGTTATTACTTTGACGATCCTTCATTTCAAATGCAACTACGATCCTAGAAGACGAACAGAAATAAATGAAAACTCTACAAGAGATTAAATGCTTTTTACATGAACACCAGGAATTGGTATTCCAACAGGTTCGGGTGACAGAAATGCGAGTTTTTGATTCTTATGCACAAAGATTCAGGAACAGGTTTGGGTAGAGGGAGTTGAGATATTAGTCAAGGAGATTTAACAGATTTTTTACAAGATATTTTAGTGCATGAGTATTGGAAAGTTGATGTTCAAGTGGTTTGGGAAACTGTTTCTGAGGCATGACCTTTGCTCAAGTCCGTTATTATCCAAATAATTAGTGAGAGTAGGAAGACATATTTTCCTAACAGAAACTCGAAAATCCAGTCAGATCAGTACATCTCTCTCTCCATAGGGGATACAGCGATCGCGATTTCCGAAAGTGACAGAAGAGGGATTAGATATCGGTTGTAGTATTGGGGGCAGTAGCCGGATTTTAGCGACCGAATATGGTTTTGATGTGACTGGAATTACCATTATTCCCCAATAGGTACAACGGGCCTAAGAATTACTCCGAGTCCTCAAACCCGGTGGAATTTTAGTGCTGGTTGACTGGAATCAACGGGATGACCGGCAACTTCCTCTGAATGGCCTAGAACGGGTGATGATCAAACAATTGCCAGATCAGTAGTCTCATCCCGCGTTTTCCAGTATTCAAGAGTTTTCTGAACTCTTAAAACCATAATCTAACTATCCTAACCAACTCTTTCTCTGCTATGCCCACTCTATTGTTAATGCGGGTGGCTTTTGGGACGAGTTTATGTCGGCTTGGCATGTTTTGCGCCATTCGGGGAAGTGGCCCTGGGGATCTCACGGAATCCAAATCCGATCGGATGAGTATAATTACTTCTTAGTCTGACTTATGATTGCGATCGCGCATCTCAATCAAAAAGTAACGTTACATAAGTTCAAAATTGGCTATAGTAGACAACAAGACTTTATCTTGAGATTGAGAAAGATGATGATCGATCTAGCTCCAGCTCCATGCTTGTCAAACCAGGCTGGAGAGCAGGAAGAAGCACGGGCCCTCAGAGAAGTATTGGCGAACATTGATGAAAGGAGTTGTCCCGATTCCTACAATTTTCATATGCATACCCAGTTTTCTGATGGAAAATTACGCCCGGAAGAGATTATTGACCAGGCAATCGCGATCGGATTACAGGGACTGGCGATCACAGATCACCATAGTGTTGGCGGTTACAAAACCGCCCAAAACTGCCTCAATCATCCCAATCTCAACCCTAAACCCTCCCTCCACCTATGGAGTGGTGTAGAAATCAATGCTTATTTGTTGAAAACAGAAGTTCACATTCTCGGTTACGCCTTTGACCCCGATCATCCGGCTTTAGAACCCTATCTCCAAGGCCATGCTGTGGAAGGCAACGCCTATCAAGCCTCAGCAGTTATTGATACCATTCATAAAGCGGGCGGTTTAGCCGTTCTCGCTCATCCGGCTCGATATCGTTATCCAGCTACTGAATTAATTCCTGAAGCTGTCTATCTTGGTATTGATGGGGTAGAAACTTATTACGCTTATAATAATCCCACACCTTGGATACCGAGTCCCAAACAAACCAAGCAGGTTCGAGAACTGGGCGAATTCTATAATTTACTGCATACCTGTGGTACAGATACTCACGGTCGAAATATCCAGAAGCGATTGTAATGGGAATAGGGAATAGCCAGAGTCGAGCAGTGGGGGTTCTGCACTCTCGCTAACACACCTTGCATCTATAGCAAGGGAAGAGGGAGTTAAGACATTTTCTGTTCCCTGTTTCCTAAAACTACAATTTAGCTGTCCTAACTTAACGAGTTCCTTGACTATGAATTAACTCCACCTCTTAAAACTTGCACCACAGACAAAGTCCTATCTCCTGAAAATCCCTGCAAAAAGGGTGACTCTAGCACTTCTTCTCCAGAAAACCCTCGCGACTCATACAACCCTTCGACTAGCACAAATACGGTTATTCGTTCTTCCATGGGATCGACAATCCAATACTCGGAGATGCCCCTGGACTGATACTGTGAAAGCTTATACCGATAATCTCGGTTTGCGTTCTCTTTGCCTGGTGAAACCACTTCCACGACTAACTGAGGTGGAGACATCTCCAAGCTAACTGTGGAGCGACTTGCTCCTTGTAGGGACTGCGCTCCTTCTTCTGACAACACTAACAGATCGGGCACTCTAACTGTTGGCCGAAGTCCACTCACCACTACTTCCGTCTTCATCCTCAAATAGTGAGGTAAAATTCCAATCTGTAGGAAATACGCAAACAGAAACGATTCAATACGCTGATTGCGATCGCTCTCTGGAGGCATAACTACCAACTCCCCATCTTCTAACTGATATACCGTATCTGTGCCATCATCATAATTCAGAAACTCCTCTAGACTCATACCCTTAAGCTCCTGCAAAGCTTCAAGTGCGACTACCATTTTTGCTCTACCTCCCAGACAATAATGGATCGAGATCTATACTTATCTTATCAATTAAAAATTTAAAATTTAAAATGGTTTTTTGTAGTTGGTAATTACAAGTTAAGGTGATGTACAGTTTGTCAGCTCCCTCTTCCCTAACCCCCCTTACCAAAGTACTAAATAGGGATCGTCTAAGGTTTGGTTAGAGGTGGCGAGAACTTGCTTAAATTGATTCATCACGATCGCTCTTTGTTCTGGATTGAGAGTATATAATCCAGTTCCTTGAGCAATAAATAGGGGTTGATTAAACTCTAATTGAGGACTCAGGTAAAGGCGATCTGATGTTTTCGGAAGTAGTCCAGGAGGAAGATTGCCTGCGAGCAGTTTGCGCAAGCGATCGCCACAAACTGCCGTATTAATCCCCCGTTGTTCTAACAAGGAGAAAATCTGCCCTTCGGCGATCGCCTCATTGGGGATTACCCTAAGCAATTCTAACAACAGAAAATAATCACTATATTGATGGCGTACTGTATTGAGAACTTGGGGATAGAGCGGTACATTCGCTAATCCATAAGCTACCCGACTACATTTAGGCGGTTGACCTTGTGGGGTACGGTCTTGAATAATTGCCGCGCTGGGTAGTTTTTGCCGTAACCAACGGGCGATCGCCACTAAAGATGCACTCCCCCCCGTACACAAAGCCTGGCGTATTCCTTGAGGGGCGACTCCCGTCTTGATAAACAGGCGATTAATCTCCCGATTCAGGGCACGCAAAAAAGGCACAAACACCTTCATCTCTAAATCGCGACGCTGAATAGTCCACTTTTGCTGCTTGAGGCGTACTGTAATCTGGTTTTGTGCCTGAAGTCTATGCTTAACCTCTCTGGCGATCGCCAATAACCCCTGACCCCAATCTGAACGTCCCAAATATTGGCTGAACTGATAACGGGTTTCTAAATCCACCTCTCCCACTTGGGGCAACTTTATTCCCTGCTCTTGCTCTGATGAAGCAGATAATAAGGGATGATCCCCATTCAACAACAACTGAGCAATAATATCCTGATCGATCGCATCTCCCCCATAAGCCAAAGATCCCAAATAGAAATTTTCCGACTTGAGTTGGGATTTGTTTAACGGAACATCCACCAGAGCGAACTCCGTCGTCGTTGCTCCCGAATCTAGAATTAATGTTGCGCCTTGCCATTGAGTACCCTGAGCCGTATCACGCAACTCTGATATGACTAAAGCAATTGGCTCCTCTAAGAACAGAATTTGGTGAGGCTGATCTACCCAACCTGTCCTTAAAATTGCCTCTCGCAGATTAAAGCGATAGGCATCACTCCAATGGGCCGGACAGCCCACAATTACCCCACTTAACTGATTCCAAATCTCTTGGCCATACTGTTCTTGCTCATTCGCCATCCCTTGCAACTGGGCCACCATCTCCTCAATAATCGAGGCCCCATCGACCCCAGGTAAACTCCAATCTAAGTAAAGTTTTAGAGACACCCCAACCTGGGTTCGCTGAGTGGGGAAACGCTCCCAGGGATAAAAACAGCGTGTTGAGTAATTGAGGAACACGGCTGAGATGCCAGTCGTTCCCCAATCGATTCCTAGATACCACAGCGGATTTTGCCCATCAGAATGACTCTTCACACTTCTGCTCTCTTTCATTCTCAGAATTAATTCTTCTTCAAAGAATTCAATGGTGGCTCAGGATCATCATCATCTGCAAACCCTTCAAAGACATCATCTAGGCTCAAGGTTTCTTCTACAGTTGTCCCATCAGGTTGACTTGATGCCGGGAGGGGTTCATCGACATTTACCGTTTCTCCCCGCAAAAATCCTTCAAACATATTTTCTATCGTAGATGTGCCTTTTGGCGATCGCCCAGTGGATGGATCGATAGCATCCTTATCCCCCTGATTGTATTCCTCAAACACATTATCTACGGTAATGGATTTCGGCTCTTCAGTGTCTAAATTCTCAGACTCTTCCCCAAACACCGTATCGATGCTTAAAGACTCTGGCAAGTTGATACTGCTTTCATCTTCCCACAGACCGGTTAAATCTGCTGTTTCTTCCTCTGGAGTTGACTCCTGAAATGTAGGATCTTCTGGGAATCCTTCAAATAAACTATCTACTGTTACTCCAGGTTCAGAATTTTCTCGATCTTCAGGTTCTTCTTGTTCTGCCGAAGTCCCTGACTCAGGAGAAGTTAAAATTTCATTGAGGAAATTCTCCGTATTTATGGGAGCCTCTTCTTCATTCATGACGGTCTCTTCTTCAGGAGCAGAAATTGTAGAACTGGCGGGTTCTAAATTCCCAAAGAGATCCGTAACTTGCTCTTCTGGAACTGGCTCAGGAACGGGTAAAGTTCCCTCACCTTCGAGACTAAATAAATCCTGACTTAACTGTTCTAAGACTTCGCCTTGTAAATTTAACTGACTGACCTCCTGTGGTTCTTGGATCTCGGTGGGTAATAAGACTTCATCGGGAGAAGCAGAGATATAAAGATCTTCTGTGGCGTTTAAGGGGGTTTCGTCGGCCCAATGGGTTTCTAGGCTCTGTGATGTAATCTGAGGTGGTGAATCTTCTTCGCCAAATAACTCCATAAAAGTTTCTAGAGATACTGGATCTTCCACTTGGGAAGGAGCCGGAGCGCCTTCAAATAAATCTGATTCTAGAACTGAAGAGGGTGAGGATAAGTCAGTTGCAGGGAATTCCTCTGCTGCTAAAGGTTCTTGTGGCTCGTCTGTTTGGGCTTCAACATCACCTAGTCCTTCAAATAAATCTGATTCTAGGGTTTCGGCGATCGCCTCTTCATCTACAGGTTGCTCCCCTTGTGCTTCTGGTGGCGCGATCGCTTCTACATCCAATTCTGGTTCAGGTTCTTCAGCAATTTCATCCACTTCTGCCTGTTCTGCAAACTCTTGCAGGGGATCATCAGATTCCCCCTCGTCTTCCCTTTCACCTGTTGTAAACCGATCGGAAGCAAACAGTGCATCATAAAATTCATCACCTTCCATTTCCTCTTCTAGGAGCTGATTGGCATCCGCTGATGGCTCGTTAGAGAGTTGATCGATTTGATTCTCTTCAATCTCTGTAATTTCAACAATCTCTTCAACCTCTTCAAATTGTTCAAAAAACTCCAACCCGATCTCTTCATCAAGATCTACTAACTCTTCTAATTCCTCTGTATCCTCATCATCTATGGATTCCGGTTCAAAGCTATCCTCTTCCTCCTCAACCTCTTGGGCTAACTCAACCGACTCGGTTAAATGCTGGAGATCGCTAGGTTGGACAATAGGGCGATCGGGAGGATCTGAGGTTTGGGCATTTTGGGCTGCTCGATCGGTTTCAGGAGCGATCGCCGAAGGATTCAGGGATTTCCCTCCACTTGGTGTTTCTAATGTTTCTCCCAAAGAGTCTTCAGAACGGCTTTGAATATAAGAGGATGCTTCTCGTCCCAACTGGGATGCTAACCGATTTACCAAGGCACTAAACATTACCTCGCCCTGTTGACCCAAGCTGTACATATGCTCAATGCCTTGAGTCATTGATTCACTGTAGCTTTGAAGATTACTTTGCAGTGTCTCAAAAACCACATTGATCGAGGCATCTAGGGTTTTGAGTAGTTTATCTGATTGAGCTTGCAGCGCCCTCAATTGTTCAAGTCGTTCTTGGGGAGTCAACAGAGATTGATCGGTGCTACTATCCGCAGCCAGAATTGGATCGTGGGGTTCGCGGGACTGATATTGCAGAAATTCTACCTGCAAATCGGCTAAATTTTGAGCTACCTGTTGGGTGAAACTTTCTGCACAGCGATCGATCAGAGTTTGGAAAAACTCAGTCATCATTTTCTGAGATTGACCCGACATCGCATTCTTGCCACGCTGTTGATCCAGATATTGCAGCTCCTGGCGCATCTGTTCCCGCTGGTTTTGTAGGGCCGCAATTTCTTCTTGCAAGGGGATCAGAATGCTCGATCGCAAATCTTGCACCACAGCTTGCACAATTTGTTGATTTGCCGAGTTCGGTGGTTCTAGTATCGGTTGGCGCTCTTGGGACAGATCCGCCCCCAGTAAAGAAAGACGACGGCGACTGGCAGGTGTCGAACGGCTTGAGGGAGGAAGTTGACCTTTAGCAGTAGGGCGCTGAGTTGGGGAAGGGGGTAAACTGCCTAAATACTCCCGAACCCGTCTTAAAACTCGACGTTGTTGGCTCACCTCTCCCGCCATCACCCAGGGAAGGCGAGACTGGGTTTTGGATAGCACACTATCGATTTCTGTTATCAGTGCTTGACGCTGGTCAGTCTGAGGTGTCACAATCGTCATCCCTAACTATATGTTCGGTCGGTTTTGCTGAAGGTGAGCATACTGCAAGCAGTTTAAGTCAAAACTGAGTAAGAAGGGGGGATTTGATGCGAAAATTAACTTTATCTTACTTTATGAGTTCACGTTATTGAGGGCGATCGCCCCAATCGACTGATAAATCTTGTAGATTTTGAGGCACTTTACGTTATGATTGCCTTATCGTTTAGGTTGTAAACTCATGGCCTGCCCTCCAGACCCATTTTTAATTTTTAATTTTTAATTTTTAATTGATATTACCCCTATGGTAGAACGACACAAGTCCCGTGGTGAATTGAATCAGCGTGAACTGATTAAGTCAGCGCCCTTTTTTGAAGGGTTACCGGAGGAGATTGTTGAACGGACGACGGCGCAAGTGGTGGTGCGAGAACATCCTTCTAACCAGGTCATCCTATTGGAAAATGATTGGGGTAGCTCGGTTTATTTTATTTTGGAAGGATGGGTTAAGATCCGCACTTATAATTTAGATGGTAAAGAGGTTACCCTCAATATTATTGGTAAGGGGGAGTTATTTGGAGAAATGGCTCCCCTCGAAGAGGTGCCACGCTCTACTGATGTGATTACCCTCGCCCCAACCACGATTGGCAATATGCCCGCTAGTGATTTTGTTAACTTGATTCATACGGAACCAAAGGCGGGTATCCGGTTGGCCCAATTGATGGCACGGCGCTTACGACAAGTCAACCGACGGTTACGACTACGGGAGTCTGATAGTACCTCCCGTGTAGCGGATATCCTCTTGTTTTTGGCTGATGGTCAAGGAACGAAAACGGCTGAGGGGGTAGAAATTCCCAATCTCCCCCATCGGGAATTAAGTAGTTTGAGTGGATTAGCGCGTGAAACGGTTACCAGAGTTTTAAGTAAATTGGAAAAGAAAAAGTTGATTGTGCGCCCCGATCGCGATACTCTTTGTATTCCAGATTTGGGTGCTTTAGAGCGCCTGATGGTTTGATGGGTAATGAGGTAATAGGTAGTCATAGGTAATGGGTAATCAGAAGCCGGAGAGTCAAGTTAATCTGACCTTACCTCTAGTAGAATCAGCGTTTTTGGCAAGTACGTCTAGTCTGATTTGGTTGGTGAATTATTATTTTCCACCCGGGCCATTATTGCGGATCTTTTTTCCCGTACCGATCGCCTTGGCCTATTTGCGTTGGGGCAGTCGCAATGCTTGGATGACTATGACGGTAACGGGTTTGCTGTTAACCGTTTTAATGGGACCAACCCGCAGTATCCTGTTTCTGATTCCCTTTGGACTGTTGGGAGTGCAGTTGGGGATGATGTGGAAGCGGGGAGCAAGTTGGTTGGTGTCTATTGGTTTAGGAACGCTGTTGGGAGCGATCGGATTTTTCTTCAAAATTTGGTTGGTGTCCATTCTCCTGGGTGAGGATTTATGGCTGTATCTGATGGCACAGGTGACCAGCTTGATCGATTGGATATTCCTGAAGTTGGGATTATTGGCCGAGCCGGATATCACGATCGTACAGGCGATCGCCGTAGTCATGATTTTAGTCAATAATTTGATCTATTTGTTCGTTGTCCATTTGGTCTCTAGTTTGCTTCTCGAAAAGTTGGGTAACCCCATTCCCTTGCCTCCCGCTTGGGTGGAAATTCTGTTAGATCGGGAATAGGGAATGGGGAATAGGGAATGGGGAATAGGGGGATATGGAGGACACGGAGACGCGGGGACATCGAGATCGGCTATTATCTATTACCCATTACCCATTACCATTGTTAACTGATATGATTTCTGTTTATACCGAGTTTGAGCGGGGAGAAAATTGGTTAAATAAGTATCGTGGAAGTCGGCCCCATTTTGCTTGTATTCTCGGTTTCACAGAAACGGCATTAATTCCGGGAATCTCTGCTGCCGGAGCAACGCCGGAAGACCGGCGCTATACCTGTTTGGCAGATGCTGAGTTTTTATACAATGGAGTAACTCCGAGATATGCTTATCCGTTACCTCCCTTACATGCCGGTATTTCTCCCGTCTTTATCTCCCGTGCTATTTGTGAAGCGCTCCAGATTCCCATTACTTTGTTGAACGCGGGATTACCCATTCCTCCCCCTGTAGAAGCGGTAGATTTGGGGGGAACTCCTGCCTTCTGTGTCAGTAGCGGACAAGCTTTAGATCGAGAAAGGGTTCGTCATCTGTTTAACCAAGGGCAAAAATGGGGAACACAGTTAGCTCAACACACTGATTATTTAATTATCGGTGAATGTGTCGTAGGCGGAACAACCACCGCATTAAGTATTTTAACGGGATTGGGATGGCCAGCATCGGGTAAAGTCAATAGTAGTCATCCCACCTGTAACCACGCTCAGAAAATAGAGGTCGTGAAGCAGGGGTTAGAGCGTGCAAGATGGTTCAATCGGCCCGGATCGGTGTGGGAATTAATGGCAGCAGTAGGCGATCCCATGCAACCGGTAGCTGCTGGAATGGCGATCGCCGCGAGTCAATATTGTGGTGTTCTCTTGGCTGGCGGCACTCAACTGTTAGCTGTGTATGGTTTAATGCAAGCTATTGCTCAGGAGGAAAACCGGATTTGGGATACGTCTGAAGTGGTGGTGGGAACGACGCGATGGGTGGCTGAAGATCCAACGGGAGACACGGTTGGTTTAGCGAAACTATTACCTCCAGTTCCATTAATGGCAACCCAACTGAGTTTTGCTAAGTCTAACTATCACTCACTTCAAATGTATGAACAAGGGTTTGTAAAAGAAGGTGTTGGTGCGGGGGGTTGTGCGATCGCCGCTACCCTGTGCCAAAATTGGAGACGAAAAGACCTCCTTGAGGCGATCGAAACCTTAATCGACCGTTATTCTCATGGGTAATGGGTAATATATTAGGTATAGGTCAATCATTTTCCCTATTTATCCCCTATTTCCTAGTCCCCAGCGCTATAATTGAATCCGCTTAGACAGTAATTGCTCCTCTAGAGCAGCAATGCGATTATAAGCAGCGGTCAGTTGTGCAGTTAAGCGCTGCACTTGCAGTTCAGGAGATAAATATGCATCTGACCGGGATTCAGATATCTCACGACGGTTATCATAATCATCATCAACTAATACATCTTTATGATCCCAAATGGGGAGATCGGATAACTCATGAGTATAGGAATGATTACTAGTACCCCGTTCTGGCAGATGAGTCTCTTCTGCGGGGAGATGGCTCGACCCAGGTTGAGATTCTAGCAAAGAGAATTTAGAATTAAGCCGTTCAATCGCATGGGACATGCTTTCTATTTTTTCCATCAGCATCATAATTTGGGTTTCCAAAATTTCCATGGGGGACTCCAGAAGTTACAGGTAAGGATTGTTCTCTACGATTTTAGATAGGCTTTGACAAGATTCTTGATTTATTTTTGAATCATTTAACTTTTAGTAAAAACTGTAAATAAATACTTAACATTTTCTCAGTTATGGATCGTCGAAGATTTTTGTCAGGAAGCCTGAAAACCGCCACTTTAGCACTATCGAGCCTATCATTGTCCTCAGTCTTGACTACGGGATGCAGTCCCACTGCCAGCTTAAAGATTTCGATTCTCAAGGGATCGATTCCAGCGACGTTGATCAATGAACTCAAAAAAGGACTACCGGAGAGTGTGAGTTTAGAAGCGATCCCGGTTAGTCAACTCGATCGCCTATTCCAATCTTTGAAGCGAGAACCCAAGGATTCTGAGAATTCGGTATGGAGAAGTTTAGCTTTTTGGCAAACGGCTCCCTCTGCTCCGGATCTCGTGACGCTTGGAGATGCTTGGTTAAGGGAGGCGATCGCCAATCAACTCATTCAACCCATCGATACCTCTTTACTTTCTTGGGATCAATTACCTAAAAGTTGGCAGAGCTTAGTAATGCGCGATCGCCAAGGGAATCTCGATCCGAATGGCGAAGTTTGGGGAGTACCCTACAGTTGGGGAACCACGGCGATCGTTTATCGACCAGATAAATTTAAATCCCTCGGTTGGGAACCCACAGATTGGTCAGATTTGTGGCGACAAGAATTGCAAGGTCAAATTTCCTTACTCAATCAACCCAGAGAAGTGATTGGTTTAACCCTAAAATCCCTCGGTTATTCCTATAACACTCCTGATTTAGAAACCATTCCCGAATTACTTCCAACCTTAAAACAACTCAATCGCCAAGTTAAATTTTATAGCTCTGACCAATATTTACAACCTCTAATTGAAGGGGATTCTTGGATAGCTCTCGGATGGTCAACAGATATTCTACCGATCTTAAATCGGTATAAACTTAAAGCTATTATTCCCCAATCTGGAACTGCACTGTGGGCGAATACTTGGGTCAGTCCTAAGCTGAGTCCTAAGAACTCCGGTATTCAGGAATGGATGAACCAGTTTTTAAACTCGGATTTAGCCCTCAAACTCTCTCAATTTACCGATACCGCCTCACCGCTATTAATTACTACGAACCGTGAGAGTTTACCTACATCTATCCTTCAATCTGGAGTGAAGTTCCCCGATCCTAGCATTTTTGCCAATAGTGAATTTCTCTTACCCCTCTCGGAGCAAACTCAGCAGAGCTATACCCAACTTTGGAAACAGATGCGGAGTCATGAATAATTGTTAATTGATACTACCAGCGCGAGGCGCTCTAAAGTCCATGCAGAATAACTTTCTTTTTTTCAAGCGATATAACCAAATTATTTTGGCTACTTTCTCTGTGATTTTCTTATCCTGTTGTGGATTGGTATACCTCAAATTTGAGACCCAATACAATTATCGCATTGATGAATTAGAAGATAGCTTTGAAAAACGGGTACTCAATCTCGATTTTTGGATGAAATCTGCCACCCTACAAATTGATGGGTTACAAGTTCAAGCTCAAGCTTTTTTAAGAAATCATCCTGAACCCTCAAACAATTGGCCATTATTAGAACAGTTTGCCCAAACCGATGGCATTTTTAACCTGGATGCGGTTACACCAGAGGGAGACCCTCGGGAAATGGGTAACATTACAGGTTTTGGTTCAGTACAAAACCGCTCGCCAGATTTCTATCGAGATTTAGAAATGACCTGGAATCTGAATTCCAAATTTGAGGCAGTTCTTCAGACGGTACCCAATGTGGCATGGCTTTACTATGTGTCCAAGCACAATTTTATTATCGTTGCTCCTTGGTTTTCATCTGAAGAGGTAACTATTTTGGATACAACGATCACTAAAGATTTTTATATTTTGGGATTACCGGAAAATAATCCAAAACGCGAGCGCTTTTGGACACAACCCTATATTGATGAAAGTGGCAAAGGTTTAATGGTAACCTTGGCCAAGCCGATTTACGATAAAGATGATTTTTTGGGGACGGTTTGTCTCGATTTTACTCTGGATGTATTGACGGATTTTGTCATTAGTGAAGATCCAGATGATGGAACGCTGCTAGTAATCGACAGTTATGGCAATTTGCTCGCACATCCCACCTTAGTCAAATCATCCGATCAAGACGTTCAATCGGTACAAACTTCACTTCCTGAAGGGATTGACCTCAAGGATATTTTGCAGACTGAACCCAACTCCATTGTGCAAATCAATAATCACTTATTCATCTACCGAGAACTGGATAATGTGCCCTGGAAAACCATTTTATTTGTGCCCAAACAAGTCATTTTGTGGAAATCCATATCGGATGCTGGTGTGAGCTTTATTCTGCTACTTCCTGGAATTGGATTAATTTTAGGATTGAGTGCCTTTATGACTCACAAAGAATTTATTTATCCCTCTCAACAATTAGTGCAGCATATCGAAAGAGAAAATAGTGGAAAACCGTCTCCTATTCCTCAAGTTCCCAAAAATTGGAATCCTTGGTTTACAACGGTTTCCAGTACTTTTTCACAGAACCGCAGCCTGTTGACAGAATTAGAACAAAGGGTTGCCGATCGCACGGCTGAATTAGAAGTTGCCAAGAAAAAAGCCGAGGTTGCTAACCAAGCAAAGAGCGAGTTTTTAGCGAATATGAGCCATGAGTTACGAACGCCTCTAAATGGCATTTTGGGTTATGCCCAAATCATGGAACGCTCTCAGGATTTGAATGAACATCGCCAAGGAGTTCATGTTATCGAACAAGCAGGTTCTCACTTATTGACGTTAATTAATGATATTTTAGACTTAGCTAAAATCGAAGCCAAAAAAATGGAACTTTATTTGAAAAGCTTCTATTTTCCTTCTTTTTTGTCGGGAGTGTCAGAAATTGGACGAGTACGAGCGGAAACCAAAGGAGTCAGCCTAAGTTTTCAGGCTGGAGAACATCTCCCTAATGCTATCCTAGCCGATGAAAAGCGCTTGCGTCAAGTTCTATTGAATTTGTTAGGAAATGCGATTAAATTTACTGAAGAAGGTCAAGTTATTTTGACGGTAACCAGTCAAGATTTACCCGGGGATAGCCCAGAGAAAAATCCTCTTTCTCCGAAAGCAAGAATTTGTTTTACGGTACAAGATACGGGAGTGGGAATGACTCCAGAACAATTGGAAAAAATCTTTCTTCCCTTTGAACAAGTGGGGTCTAAGTCGAAGCAATCAGAGGGAACCGGCTTAGGGCTAACGATTAGTCGTCAAATTGTGGCGATGATGGGCAGTGAAATTAAGGTGGAAAGTAGGTTAGGTGCGGGGAGTACGTTTTGGTTTGAACTGGATGTAGCGATCGCCGAGGAATGGGTTCAAAGCGCGACCGTATCGAAAAAAGGGAAGATTATTGGCTATGAAGGGGAACCAAAGAAAATCTTGATTGTCGATGATGGCTCGGTTAATCGCGTTGTAATTGCTGAAGTTTTAAGACCGTTAGGATTTATCATTGATGAAGCAGGAAATGGTCGCCAAGGACTAGAAGAGTTGGAAGCTTTTCAACCTGATTTTATCATAACTGATATTGTAATGCCGGAAATGGATGGTTACGAATTAGTGCGAACCATTCGTGAGTCCTATGCCCAAAACTTGCCCATTTTAGCGGCGAGTGCAAGTATCTCGTTAGCGGATCAAAGTTTAGCAATCGCTGCTGGATGTAATGACTTTTTATCCAAGCCAATTAATTTTGAAATGCTATTTGATCATCTACAAAAATACTTAAATTTACAGTGGATCTATGAAACAGGAAATGAAGGGAAAACCGATACAGAACTAGCAGCAATGGTTATTCCTCCTATCGAGAAACTACAAGCTATTTATGAAGCGGCTAAAATTGGGGATATCGAAGAAATCGAATTACTTGCTGGAGAAATCGCTGAACAGGATTCAAGATACGAGCAATTTACACAACGACTACTAGAATTAGCTTCTCGATTTGATGATCGCCCCATTCTTGACTTAATTCAACCTTATATTTAAGCAGTCTTTCCTCCTAATTTATATCGGTGGTGCGTTACACTGCACTAACGCACCTTACTTGAGTGTCTCCCCTGTTCCCTAACCTCCACAGATCATGTTTTCAGCCAGCCCTAGCCTAAAGAAGCCATATCAATAGATTGAGAATGGTCTTTTTCCTGGGCTTGATGAACTAAGAGTAAGCCATATTCTAGACCTTCAACAACGGCTTGATAGGACGCATCTAAAATATTTGTGGATACGCCTATGGTTGTCCATCGATTTAATCCATCACTCGATTCGACTAATACCCTGGTTTTAGCTGAAGTTCCGGCTGTTCCATCAAGAATTCGGACTTTATAGTCAGTTAAATAGAAACCCCCAATTTCTGGGTAAAATTTCACCAAGGCTTTTCTGAGTGCTGCATCGAGTGCAGCCACGGGGCCATTTCCTTCGGCAACTTCGAGAAAATTGCGCTCATTTACCCTCACTTTGATGGTGGCTAACCCATTACTGGTCATGGTCGGATCTACCGTGGGCGCTCCCATGTCACAATGGACATTAAATCCCTTGATTTCAAACCAGGATTGAGCTTGCCCTAAAGCCGACCGCATTAAGAGTTCAAAGCTGGCTTCTGCCCCTTCAAATTGATAGCCTTGATTTTCTAGATCCTTCAGCCGTTCTAAAATTTGCCGACAAGCAGGATTGTGTTTATCTAATTCGATGCCAAAAGAGCGGGCTTTCGCTAAAATGTTACTTAATCCGGCTTGATCGGAGACCACAATCCGCCGTTGATTGCCGATTTTTTCCGGTTGTAAATGTTCGTAGGTGAGGGGATTTCGCGCGACCGCAGAGACATGAATACCACCTTTATGGGCAAAGGCAGAACGGCCGACAAAGGGGGCATGATGATTGGGGGCTAAATTGACGACTTCACTGACAAATCTACTGGTTTCCGTGAGGTTGGCTAATTGGTCTTCGGCTAAACAGGAATAGCCGAGTTTGAGTTGCAAGTTGGGGATGACAGAGCAGAGGTTGGCATTGCCGCAGCGTTCGCCATAGCCATTGATGGTTCCTTGTACCATTTGCGCTCCCTCTTGTACAGCAGCGATCGCATTAGCAACTGCCGTATCGGAGTCATTATGGGGGTGAATCCCTAGTTTGACTGTATAATTGTGCTGCTGAAAATGGGCTTTTACATCTCGCACAATAGCAGTGATTTCATAGGGTAGGGTTCCGCCATTCGTATCGCACAGTACCACCCATTCTGCGCCTGCTTGTACCGCCTGGTCTAGGGTAGAGAGAGCATATTCAGGATTTTGCTTGTAGCCATCAAACCAATGTTCCGCATCATACATGATGCGACGACCTTGAGTGCGGAAATACTCGGCCGTATCTGCAATCATGGCTAAATTTTCTTCTAAGGTCGTATGTAATCCTTCGGTGACATGCAGATCCCAAGATTTACCAAAAAAGCAGATCCATTGGGTCCCAGCACTGAGAATGGCTTGGATCATGGGATCGTCAGCCGCTTGGGTATGAGGACGACGGGTAGAACAGAAGGCAACTAAGGCGGATTGCGTGAGGGGTTGTTCTTTCAGATGCCAGAAAAATTGTACATCTTTGGGGTTTGCACCGGGCCAACCCCCTTCAATAAAGGGAACACCTAGTTGATCGAGACGGCGGACGATTCGTAGTTTATCGTCTAGGGAGAGTGAAAGTCCTTCTCGTTGAGCGCCATCTCGGAGTGTCGTGTCGTAGATCCAGATGGGTTGAAGGTTGGATAAGGTAGTCATGCAATTAAACCCGCTTGCGTCAGGCGATCGATTTCGTCCTTAATTGTAGAGAAAGAGTTCAGCAGGAAAATGTAAATTATGGTGAAGATTAAAGTAGCTAGCCAAGAGATTACCTGTGAGTCGGGAGCCAATTTGCGCCAAGTGCTGTTGGCCCATGATATTGCACTGTATAACGGTCAGTCAAAGGCGATCAATTGCCGAGGAATTGGGACTTGTGGCACTTGTGCAGTGTATGTGGAGGGTGAGGTTTCGCCCCCAAATTGGCGCGATCGCACTCGGAGATCGCTTCCTCCCCATTCTGGCGATCGCCCTTTGCGTTTGGCTTGTCAGACTCAGGTTTTGGGTGATATTTCTGTGACTAAATTTGATGGGTTTTGGGGACAGGGAGAGCAACCGGTTTGGACTCCAGAGATCCGCTAGTCAGGAGTAAGCCCTTTGATTAAGCCAAGAGTGTGCCGGAAATCATCGCAGCTAAGAGGACAAAGCCAATGATCACGTTTTGACCAAAAATTTGACCGTAGAGGGTGGGGGAAATTTCCGGTTGCAGGAGATCGTAAACCTGTTTCGCCCAGAAGATAATGGCGAGGCTCCACCCCAACCAAAATGTCCAGTTTAATGCCATGAATTGGCTCTCTAAGGCTAATAAAACAGCAGTTCCGGTAAAAAAGATGCCTACAGCGATGGGAGTCTTATCGCCGAAAAACAGGGCACTGGAGTTGACACCGATCCGTTCGTCATCTTGGCGATCGGGGAGGGCGTAGACTGTATCAAATGCTAGAGTCCAGAGGATCACCGCGCTCCAGAGTACCCAAGTGGCAGGTTCGAGGTTAGCAGTAACGGCGCTCCAGCTAATCAGTACGGCAAATCCCCAGGCAATGGAGAGGACAAGTTGGGGAACCGGAAATACGCGTTTAGCGGTGGGATAAAAGACAATGACGGGAACAGCAGCAACGCACAGAAGAAAGCTAAACCGGTTGAGATAGAGGGCTAAGACAGCAGCGCACAACAGAGCTAAAATGGCGATCGCTACTCCAACCTGAATCGAGAGGGCGCGAGAAGCGAGGGGACGGCTACGAGTCCGTTCTACTTCTGGATCAATATTGCGATCCCATAGGTCATTAATCACACAACCCGCAGCACTAGTCACGAATGTACCAACAATGATGACCCCCACTAGGGGAAGGGGCGGAGTTCCCCGTGCTGCCAGAAATACCGCCCATAACGCTGGAACCATCAGAATAAATCGACCGGCAGGTTTATTCCAGCGCAAGAGTTTGATAATACTCAGCCAGGTGGGATCGCTTTGAGGTGTCGATGGGCTAGTCATGGGCAAGTAGGGAATAGGGAATAGGGAATAGGGAATAGACAATGGGCCATTTCCGCGTCACCGTGTCCTCCCCATCCAGAAAAATCACTCAGTCTGAGTGACTGACCGAATACTGCTAATTTTAAGTAAATCGCTTAGGGTTGGACAATAAGTCGTTAAACCTAGAGTCTCTGGACTCACTGGATTTTGATAGCGAAAATGGCGATAGCGCATACAAAATTGATCCCAAGCTCCCATTTCAATTTTTACCCCAATTAGTCGTAAAATACCAATGAGGGTATCGGCTAAAGCGACAGATAGGGGAATCCGAAAATAGATTTTTTTCTGTAAAAACTGGCAAATTTGGGCAATCCCTTCATCGACGCTAAGGACGGGATTTCCTAAAACTAAATGATGGGCAAAGGCAAAACTTTCATTGGGATCGGGGGGAAGCGTATGATCGACCAAATGGGTAATGACTTGGGCAATATCATAAGCATGAAGAAAATGGAAACTACCATCGGCGCTAAAAAAACGAGCCAAGTTAATCCATTTGGGAATTTCTGATAATCCAGAGGAGAGATGGGAATAGGGTTTATTCTCATCTCCCCCAAATACTAAGGTGGGAAAGACAATGGAAATGGGAGGAGCGCTCGTTAGTTTACTCAGTTGCTGATAACAGTCGTACTTAGAGCGAATATAATCAGTTCCCAACTGTCCTGCTTGGGGTAAAAGCTGATTATCTTGACCCAAAATGCTAGCCGTAGAAAAGTAGATAACTTGGTTACAAACATTCGGATCTAAGGCTTTGATCAATTGAATGGTTTTAACCACATTAATATCAAAAACTTCCCTAGGGCCACCCCAAGCAGTAGCGGCTAAAATTGCCCCATCGACCGTACTTAACAGATCGTTATATTGGCTAATCTCGCGCAAATCGCCTTCTAATATGGTAATTCCCGATCGCGCTTGATAGTCGAATTGTAATTTTTCTGGTTTTCTCACCAGCAAAAACAAATCATGACCGGTCTTTTGAATTAATGACTCAGCAATATAGTGGCCGATGCAACCACTGGCACCGGTTATGAAAATCCGTTTTTTTTTCGGGGTTGATGGGGTTAGAGTCATAATCAGTTAACAGGTAGCCAGATCCAGTTGTTTCGCTGTTTCAAAGAAAAATTGGGCATTTTCTTCAGGGGTTCCTGGTAAAATCCCATGACCGAGGTTGAGGATATGACGCTTGTTGCCCGCTTTGCGAACGGTGTCTAACATGCGATCGCGGATAAAGTCTTTAGAGCCAAAGAGCGCACCTGGATCGACATTGCCTTGTACCCCCATGGTTTCTGGTAAGCGAGACCGAGCATCCTTCATATCTACAGTCCAGTCTACACTAATGATATCGACTCCCGATTTAGGCATCAAATCAAAAACACCAGCACTACCACTAATATATAGAATCAGGGGCGTGTCGGGATATTCAGCCTTCACTTGCTCAACCACCCGTTGTTGATAGGGTAGAGCTAAAGCTTCATAGTCAATGGGACTGAGGTTACCCGCCCAAGAGTCAAATAATTGTACGACTTGAGCACCATTTTTAATTTGGTATTTGACATAAGTCGCGATCGAATCAGCCACCTTACCCAACAGTTGGTGTAACATCTCTGGCTCACTAAAAGCCATTTGCTTAATGTTGCTATAGGTTTTTGAAGTTTTGCCTTCAATCATATAAGCGGCTAACGTCCAAGGAGAACCCACAAAACCCAACACAGCCGCCTTATTCCCAACTTCTGTCCGTAGCTCTCGCAATACTTGACCGACAAAGGGCAATGATTCTTCTGGGTTTAATGGAGTTACTGCTTCTATCTGTTGTAGAGAGCGAATCGGGGGGTCAATGACTGGCCCTTTACTCTCGACAATATCAAAGGGAATCCCCATTCCCGGTAAGGGCGTGAGAATATCGGAAAACAGAATCACCCCATCCGGTTGAAAGGCCCGATAGGGTTGCAGAGAAATTTCTAGGGATAATTCGGGATTTTCGGAGCGTTCCCGAAAGCTCGGATACTTATCTCGCAGGTCGCGGTATACTTTCATATAACGTCCTGCCTGCCGCATCATCCAAACGGGGGGGCGTGAGAGAACTTCGCCACGGGTAGCGCGTAATAGATAGGGTATCTCAGTTGATTTGGGAGATATCTCAGTTGATTCGGTCATGCTTTAAGGGTTTTTATTCCAAGGGCTGGAGATGAGTGCAAAAATTGAGGATAGGGAAGCCTGTTAGCTCGTTTCGTTGCTTCTTTGGGCTAAGAGTTGGGGACAAGCCGGTTAACTTCACCAATCCAGACAACCGGCTATAATGTTCCGGATTGCCTTACCTATCATCTCATAAGATGCGATCGCTTGAATCGTCTCCTGTAGCTCTAAAATAGAATTTTGGCTTTTTTTCCAATACTGATGCTCAACTTGTGGAGATAGTACGAGAGTTTTAATGAATATTACGGAATTTTTACAACAGACTGCGGGGAAATGGTTTTCCCAGCGCACTGCCCATCCCGTCGAATCCAGTCAAACCCAGACCGGCAAATCTACCCTCTATGTCGATTTTCTAGCCAGCGATGACCCCAAAGTAAAGGCACTTAGCGATCGCCAGGGTCTAAACAATGTCTTAGGAGGCACTCTTGTAACCTGGGAAGCCACCATTGATCCCTCTGCCCAATTCTACAAGGGAGAGCGTCTATTGGTTTGGGTGGGCGATAGTGATGTTCAAAACCCCCAGAGGGGCAAATTTTTCTCCTCCCTTGAAGGTTCTCCTCCGGGTTCTTTTAGCCTAGATGAAGACGAAATTTTAACCTTAAGAATAGAATCCCAAGGGCAAGTTTCCGAAGACCGCATCTGGTTTGCTTCCCCCAACTTTCGCCTCCGAACCAGTTTTACCCAAGTCTCGGGTGAAACCGTTTTTGCCTCTCTGTGTACTGAAATTCGATTGGGGAATGGGTAATGCTTAAAAATTAAAAATTAATAATTGTTGATTATTAATTTTTAATTATATAATCCTCATGTACTTCATCTAATGGGCCAATTTATGGGTTCACCCCTAACTGCCATTTACCCAGGAAGCTTTGACCCAATCACCCTAGGACATCTCGATATCATTGAACGGGGTTGTAATCTATTCCACGAGGTGATTGTGGTTGTCATGGTTAACCCCAACAAAAATCCCCTCTTTTCAGTCACCAAGCGGATTAGTCAGATCCAAAAAGCCACCGAACATTTAACCAATATCAAAGTTGACAGTTTTGATGGTCTGACCGTAAACTATGCTAAAATTCAGCAGGCCCAAGTGTTGCTGAGGGGTCTGAGAGTGGTATCAGACTTTGAAAAAGAACTCCAAATGGCCCACACCAATAAAACCCTCCTAGAGGAAATCGAAACGGTGTTTCTGGCAACGTCTACAGAATATGGCTTTCTGAGTAGTAGTCTGGTTAAAGAAATCGCTAAATTTGGTGCTTCCATCAATCACCTAGTTCCCCATCACGTTGCCCTCGATATCTATCAATGCTACAACAAGACCCCTCCCCCATAAACTCAGAACGTGAACCCCACGAACCACCCCAGGCCGAATCCTCTGCCAATGGAACCAGTGGACTCAATACTAAACCAGAAGTTGATATTCAAGAGGAATTAGAGCGCCTCAAGGAAATGATTTTGATGAGTACTCGCATTCCTTGGACGCGCTATACATTTGTGGATGAAGACCAGTTATTAGATCAAATTGAGTTAATTCAGTTTCATTTACCCAAAGTCTTTGAGCAATCTGTGACCTTGGTGAGTAATCGGGATGAAATTATGCTCAAAGCGAAACGGTATTCTCAGGATCTCATTAGTGCCGCAGAACAACAGGCCAGTGAGATTCTAGACGAAATGAGCTTAGTCCAGCAAGCGGAACAGGAAGCTCAAGCCATTTGGCAACAAACGCTACAGGAGTGCCAAAAGACGAAGGAAAATTTAGTTTTGGAATTACAGGAGTTAGAAAAACAGTCCACGCAAGATTTAGAACTCCAGCGTCAGAAACTTCTGGAAGAGTGTGAGATGATTCAAAAAGGAGCTGATGATTACGCAGATCAGGTATTGCAGGATCTGGAAAGTCGTCTAGGAGAGATGTTGCGGGTGGTTCGTAACGGTCGCGAGCAACTCCAGTGAATTCACTTAACTGAGAAGATCTAAGTAATTTTATGGCCGAGAAATTTCGTCGCCAATTGCGCCAAGAGGCTGAAATTTGGAAATCTGAAGGGTTAATTTCTGATGAAATTTATACTCAATTATCCGATCGCTATCAGTTCGATCGCCTGGAAGTGGCCGCCAGTAACCGATTTATTGCCGTATTGGTGGGATTAGGGGCAGTATTATTGGGATTGGGAGCGATCACATTTGTGGCAGCCAATTGGCAAGGATGGCCGCGATCGCTCAAAATAGGCATATTACTATCAAGTTTAATCCTAACTCATAGTATTGGATTTTACTTATGGCGATTTCCCTCCGATCGATGGCAACATCGATTTGGCCAAGGGTTATTGCTCTTGGGTACTCTTCTCCTAGGTGCGAACTTGGGATTAATGTCACAAATGTTTCACTTAGATGGCCCCATTTATCAACTCTATCTGATTTGGGGATTGGGGGTAACCGGTTTAGCCATTAGCTTGCGAATGCCTCTCTTAGGCTTTGTTTCTCTTGTGTTACTGGCTCTTGCCTATGGATCGAGTCTAGATGATTGGTTGTCTATTGGGAGATTACCAGGGATTGCCGGAATTTTGCAACATGCACCCTTCATTACGGGAGTAGTTGGAATTATTTTAGCTCGTTGGTGGAATTCACGGGTCATTTTCACCTTAATGATGATCGCGTTTATCCCTACCGTATGGATACAGCTTGCGGCGATCGGCGTGTGGACTGTTCCCGCCGTAGTTAAACTGACATTAGGGTTAACATTACCCCCCGCATTTTTGTGGAGTTACAACGATCGCACGATCGCCTTTGGCAACTTCGATCACCAACTGTTTCAGCCCCTTGCTCGTAGATTAGCTCTATTGCTGATTGCTCTACAGTTATACCTCTTTTCCTTCCATGGATGGTGGAATGGCTGGGGCGGCTGGGGTAATATTGACGATACCCTAGGCGGATGGGAATTAAGTCTCGATATTTTTGCCTTAGTGGGGTTAACGGTATGGCAGTGGTTTCAACTGGCTAAATCTCGGCGATCGCCGGATCGCTGGCGTTTCGATAGTTCTAGCCTTCTAGTCATCAATCTTTTAACCATAACCAGCGCTCTTTTCCTCTGGCACAGTCTAATCTATCCATTACCCATTTTCGCCCCCTTAATCATCAATATCGAGATCTTTCTTTTAGCGGTTAACTGGATTCGTGTCGGATTAAAACAAGGAACTCGCTTAAGATTTTGGAGTGGGTTAATATTATTAACCGGTCAAATTATTAGCCGCATGTTAGAATACGAGACAGGATTATTATTGAAATCTATTGTCTTCATTCTCTGCGGCTTAGGTGTAATGGCAGCCGGATTCTGGTTTGAAAAAAAAAATTAAGAATAGTCGATCTTACCGGAGTAGGGTGGGCAGGAAAAGAAATATTCTCTATGCCCTATTCACTACTCTCTATTTCCTAACTTCTAAAAATGATCAAAACTCAAACATTGGCTTGGAAATGCTCGGCTCGCCTGGTAACCCTACTCTTGACGACCAGCTTAGGTCTTCTAGGCTGCACCTCTGTTTTCTCTGAGGTGACTGAAAACTCGACTCGCTCTTCTTCAATTCCTGAAATCGAGTCCTCGAATGGGGGAAAAGCCAACCCTACAGACTTGGCTCCCTCACGAACCTCTGCTACTCACGCACTAGGCCCAGCAAGTATCCCCGCATTAAATGAGCAATGGAAGGCTGAAACGGGTCTGCGCTATGGAGAAGTACGGAGGCGATTAATGGCACAGGGATGGATTCCCCATACTATAAAAACGACCGGCCCCGTGCGCCACTACAATCCTGGGGGGTTATTAAAAACAATGTATGACTTAGGGTATGAGGAAGTTGTTGATTGTGCGGGTACAGGTTTGGCCCCCTGCCGGTTTGAGTTTGTCTATGAAGATCGGGCTTTAGATAATGGTCCAGTGTTGGCTGTCATTGCCACAGTAGCGAGTGGTCCGAATCCCGATCCCTATTTTGCTGGTATGAATCCCGATGCTTATGGTGTTAATACAGAGTATCAAAATCGCTCTTTAGATGCTGCTTTGTTTGCAGAAATTCAACAGGATAAACGATTCTGTGGTGCGATAGGCACTTGCCCAGACTTATTTTCACCCTCTGAGTTGTATCAAGCTTACTCTGAGTTGTATCAAACTCAATCACAATATGCATTTCAAGATGTGGTGATTCTGGCTCGTGCTTATTTAGAGGGGGGGAATCGAGCCGTTATGTTTCCCCGTAGACCCGTTTCCCGGGCACAAGCTCTAGAGTATGCTAGGATTCTCGATACTGAAAATACCATTGATTTAAGCGATCGCAATCGGGAACTCTACAACTATGGCCAGCCCATTGAAAGTTATGCTGCCCCAGGAGAAGGCCCTCGTAATTTAATTACACTCGTATTAACATCAGATGGACAAGTCTCTGAAATCAGTTTTACTAAACCTGGATCGCTTTAAGAGCAGCTCAGGATGTTGGAGCGGATAGCTAGTTTGAACAATTCTTACAGCGCTTTGCTTGCGTTATGAAACACAAGCTTAAATCTGCTCTCTCCATGTACCACAACCCTATTCCCTATTCCCCAGCGCAAAGCACTGTAATAACACTGCATAATCGATCGGTTTATGTCTAATTCTATTCCCCCGTCTGTCCTTTCTCACCCTCTACCAACTTCCCTAAAACGCTCTCAGATGCCGTGGTGGCGCTTAATTGTGCCCTTGGCTATTCAGGTAGGCTTAGTCGTAGCCATTCCGGGTCAAGCGTTCTATACTAGAATCACAGGCCAAACCGTGATTTTACAAACCCAACCGGTTGACCCCTACGATTGGTTACGGGGCTATTCCCAAACCTTAAGTTATGATATTTCTCGCTGGGAAACCTTGCAGAATCTTCCTGGATGGGATGAATTATCGAGTACCCCAAACCAGTTCAGTCGAGAGTTTTATCTAATTTTGGAACAACCGCAAGAGCAACAACAGGGAGAACTCCCACAACCTTGGAGTGCGATCGCTGTTAGTCCTCGTTTACCACAAAACTTACCCTCTAATCAAATTGCCTTACGGGGACGAGTAAATCAAGGACAATTGGTTTATGGATTAGAAACCTATTATATGCCAGAAGATCAACGGCAGAAAATTAATGAGGAAATCAACTTAGCACAACAACAAGAAAGTCAACCCTTTGTTGTAGAAATTAAAGTTGACGAGCGAGGGCGCTCGGTTCTGATTCAACTCTGTATTAATGACCAATGCTATCAGTTTTAAAAATCAGGAATCATCCGGATCAATTGAAATAGGCAGGTGCAGTTTCTCATCCGATCGATAAGTGTACCAAATTTGCTGAGGAATTCCTAGAGAAATACCCGCTTCATCCAAAGCCTTCTTAATCCGTAAACGAAACGTCCGAGAAACCGCCCATTGTTCCCCCGGTACCGTTTTAATCAGAAACCGAATAATGCTTCCTTCATGGGAAATATCATCCACTCCTAAAATATTGACAGGCTCTAAAATTTTATCTTTCCATTCTTCATCTTTTTGAAGTTCATTCGATACCTGCTTAATGGTTTCCATAGCTTTTTTTAAATCTGCCCCTAAAGCAATTTTGATCGTTAAATTACTTCTTGACCAATCTTTAGTACTGTTAATCACAGTGGAAACTTGACCATTGGGGATAATAATCAGTTGACCATCTAAATTTCTGAGATGGGTAACATAAAGATTAATAATTTCGACTGTACCTGAAAAGTTGTTGATCTCAACAAAATCCCCCCTAGCATAGCGATCGGTCCAGAGAATTAGAATCCCATTAAGCATATCTTCCAATAAATTTCGCGAAATAAATGCTAGGACAACGGTTAACACCCCCATGCTAGCTAAAATTTTAATACTGACCCCTAACAGATTAATCGTAATATAAATGCCCAAGGCAAGAAATAAAGCATGTTTTCCTCCTTTTATGGCTGGGGAATAAGTGGTTACACGCAATGTATAACGATTCGATAAAGTATCAACTTCTTTCATTTCTTTAGCCCATTCATTTAATGCATGATCGATGATAAAGTCGAATATTTTATCAATTAGAGTAATAAGCATCCAAATCGCGGGCAGTAAAACTGCTTGAACACTAAAGGTAATGGTTAAAAATCGAGTCGTTCTAAATAATCCAAAAATCACAGCCAGACAAAAAAACAAAGCTGAGGGCTGTAAAATCAATAATATTCTTCTCAATAATTCGATTGAATTATTGATTTGATGAATGAAAAATATTTGAGAAAAAATATCTTCATTATTATCTTTTGCTGAATCTAATCTTGCGATCAACTTCCAGTCAGAGAGTTCTAGAAACTTATCTATATTTTTGGAGTCTATACTTTCTCCAGAATTTTCCTGGGAGTCACTCTCGAGTAATTTAACTAGGGTTTGGGTCTTTTTTTTGAACTCTCTTCTCCAGACCGTTACCTTCTCTCTTGCCACATGAAGAATCATGAAAATAATAAGGGTTAATAGAAGAGTTAGGATGCTCATTTTTAATCGAATCCAAGGATATCGAGCATCAAATTCTCTGCCCCATAAAATTTCACTAAAAGCCAGCTCTAAATTAGTCTGCCAGGTTTTAGCTAATTCTTCAATAGAGGTAAAATTGGCTCTGGAATCTATTTCAGTAACTGTGACGATGGTACCGGAGATTAGAAGTCCTAATTCAGGCTGAGGAGGTGCATAGATAACCGTTTGATTTTTTATCTTTCCAATAGCTAATCGTAGAGTCAGGGGATGTTGGGGTTTATCGTGATTCCAGAAAGACCAAAAATTCCAGCTTTTAGGCTCAGAGTTGTGGGGAAATTGGTGATTGTTTAGAGTTTTGTTAATTCCTGTATTCAGTAAAGATTGAACTAATTTTGCTCTTTGTTCAACTTCTATAATGGCCGGCTCTGGATTTTCTGATTGAAAATTTGAGGGAACCGCAAGCTTTAATTCTGGTTCTAAGATTCTATGGCTATAAAGATGTACTTCACTGCACCAATCTTGCCCACAGGGTTGCGCTTTGTTGAGATCCCACCAAGGTGTATTATAGGGTGGGCTAGAAATAGGCGGTTGTCCTATGAAAGAAAATTGAGCGATCGCCAAAGGTTGAACCGCTATAACCCAGTACGCAACACAGACTGCTATACCAATAAAATGAACGATTTTCATGAATTCATGGATCGGTGATAGGACATTCAAATTGAGCGTTGGGATTGCCGGTACTGATATAGCCTGTAGTGACTCGACCCACACCGCAGTAAAGTTGATGGTAATATCGACTGAAGGAATCTCCTTCAGGGGATAAAGTGTCTATACCAATGCCATTGCGACCGTTATCTTTTCCAGAGCTATGAATATATTTCCGATCGCCTAAATATAAAGCGACATGGGTAACTCGTTGTTTAGAAGAAAAAAATAGTAGATCTCCAGGTTCGGCTTCTTCAATAGCAATGGATTGAGTAAAATTATGTTGTTGATGGGCATCTCTGGGTATCCAGATCCCGACGGAGGCGAAAGCCGCTTGCATTAATCCAGAACAATCATAATTAGGGGGAACTGTTCCTCCCCACAGATAGTGATTGGGTTGATCGATGGCATATTGGGTGTAGGCAATAATGCGATCGATCTTTTTTTCTATTTCAGCACGGGAGACCGGACGCGGTTGATAGAGGGCTAAAGCAAGGTCGATTTTGTCCAAGTCCTTCAAAGATAACCAGCAGGAATAATCGTCTTCAGATAAGAGGATAGGAACGGCATTATTTTGAGGAGATCCAATGAGGTGAAATTGCCGATCGCCAGCCGCTTGGGTTGCTAACTCTTCTGTTTCACAGGAATTGTATAAATCTACATTGCCACAAAATTGATAAGCTTGGGTCGTGGTCAGTTTTTCAAGAGCAATCATAAGGGTTAATTGTTAAGGGTTAATCGAATTGGCAAAACCAGGCCGTTAAAGCGATCGCCAACGCATCAGCCGCATCATCTGGTTTGGGCATCTCTTCTAGAGCTAACTCTAGCATCACCGATTCTTGGACTTCCTCCTTATCAGCCTTGCCATATCCGGTCAGAGTTTGCTTGACTTGGGCAGGCGTATATTCAACCATAGGGATCTGGTGTTGAGCTAAAACCAGGAGCAGCACCCCTCGCGCTTGAGCCACCAGAATCGTATTACCCATACGATAGAAAAACAATTTTTCGATCGCCGCTAGATCCGGTTTCCACTGGGTGACAATCGCTTGCAGGTCATCATAAAGGGTACAGAGGCGATCTCCCACAGCTTGGGAACTCGGAGTGGTAATTACTCCAAAATCCAAGGGATTCAAGTGCTCCTCTTGGGTATCCTCGCATTGCTCGCAGTCCAGAATACCAAACCCCAAACGGGCTAATCCTGGATCTAACCCTAAAATCCGTTTTTGAATCATAATTGTGACTCTCTCTCCCATCAAGCTTAAATTAGGTATTACTGGATGGATTTACTCTTACCTGTTCTACTGGCCTTCTACGTCGCCTGCAATTTGGGCGCGAATGATGTGGCCAATTCCATGGGAACATCTGTCGGATCGAAGGCCATTACCCTCACCCAAGCGGTCTTGATTGCAGGTATCTTAGAATTTACCGGAGCGGTTTGGTTTGGCTCTCGAGTCTCCGAAACCTTAGCCACCGACTTGATTCATCTAGAAGAATTTGCCCCCGATCTGCAACTTCTTTTTCTGGGGATGGTTTCTGTACTGCTCACCTGCGGACTGTGGTTACAAATCGCTACGAGCTTTGGATTACCTGTGGCTTCTTCCCATGCCATTGTCGGAGCGATCGCCGGGTTTAGCGGGGTGGCGATCGGCCCAGAAGCCATGGATTGGTCTACCCTGGGGCGCATTTCCCTCGTTTGGGTCATTACCCCAGTGGTCAGTGGTAGCCTGGCCATGGTCTTTTATCATCGCCTCAAAGCCTGGATTTTAGACCATCCTCAATCCCAGCTCAGGCTGCAAGAATGGATTCCCTGGATCTGTACGGGTTTATTCAGTATCTTTGGGGCAATTGTCTTGCCCACCCTATTTGCCAATTGTTCCATTCCCCATCTTCCCAATCATACTGCCATGATTGGCACAGCCGCCTTGGGCACTCTCGGTCTGACAGCCCTCAGTTGGCATCAGTTTAGCTCAGAAAAACCCCTAGAAAGACTCTTTGCCCAATTCCAGGTGATCAGCGCCTGTTTTGTCGCCTTTGCCCATGGCTCAAACGATGTCGGTAATGCGATCGCCCCCTTAGCCGTGATTAGCCAAATTAGACAGGGGGATATGCTGATAGCGGGAAACTTTCAAGTCCCCCTTTGGAGTTTAATCGTTGGAGCGATCGGCATTGTTTTCGGATTAGCCATTTGGGGTAAAAACGTAATTTCTACCGTCGGCGAAAACATTACCCCCCTCAAACCCAGTGGTGGGTTTTGCGCCGAAGTGGCTACGGCTACCACCATTTTACTCGCCTCCCGGTTTGGGTTTCCCGTCTCCACCTCCCATGCTCTCGTGGGTGCTGTCGTTGGCATTGGTATAATACAGCGATCGCCTTCTTCACCCCTCAAATTCAAGACCCTCAAAGAAATTGGCCTAGTTTGGGCAATCACCCTTCCCCTGACTGCTAGTATAAGTGCTACTATCTTGGCAATAGTTCGCCTGTTTTGGGCATAAACACGGCACAGATCAACTCGCTCTGTGGGTTAAAAGCTCCTGGGTGCAGTGACGGCTATCCTCCTTGCTGGTTCTTCATTAAGATTGTTAAATTCCTAGCAAAAATCCTCCGTTCTCTCCCTTGGATCGCTATGCTTAAAGCAACAAAGGCCTTATTACTTCTGGAAAGGGCTTTCGCCCCCTACCCGTCGTCTTTCAAGTGAACATCAATGGACAATACGGACTTAGACAACTCTAAGGCAAGAAGCGCCGAAGAGACTTTAAGGAAAGTTAATCAAGACCTGGAACGGCTACAAGAGGAGCTGGCCCATCAATTGAATCAAGATGGCCAGCCCCTCGGTGACAAAGGGGCTAGACTTCTGGAGGAAATCAGAACTCTAGAGGGTTTGGCCCATCGCTTGCGATCGCAAATTGAAAAACCACAACTCACAGTAGAGCCGATACCCCCTTCTGCTACTCGGGAAAAACCGGTTAATCGGCCCCCAACCCCACCTCCAACACCCAAGCCGAAGCCCAAAGAAGGTCAAGTGGTGACGGGTTTACTCTTAGCCTTCTTATCCGCTTGCGTCCTTTCTTTATTCAACGTCACCCTGAAAATCTTATTAAAACTCTCCCCTGAACCCCGACTGGTATTAGATATGTTTCCTGTCGATGGGTTGATTACTCCGGGGTTAGGCAATTCTTTGCTGATTCTGTTTTTGCGGATGATCGTGGTGATGTTGGTCTTTCCGATCTTGGCTACATTTCTCTATCCTTCCGTTTGGTCAGACCTGAAGCGCTTCATCGAGTCCAATGATTATGACCACATGCTCAAGGTGGTTGGCAGTGGATTCTTCCTGTTTTTGTCCCAAGTCTGTATTTATATCGCCATTGGTAATATTCCCACAGGGATTGCGATTACGATTTTCTTTATCTATCCGATTGTAACCGTGTTTGCTTCTTGGGCCCTATTTGGCGATCGCCCCAACCTGGCTCGCATTATTGCCATGGCCGTTATCCTTGCTGGGGGAATCATGGCCCTACCTCAAGGTGGTGTCGAAGGAAATACCCAACTCGGTATCTCGGCAGCGATCGGCGCTGGAGTCACCTTTGCAGGTTATGTGCTATTAGTGGGCATGGGAACCAAGAAATTACACCCAATTCCGTTTTCTCTAGTGTCGTTTGCCGCTATTTTTGTCTTTTCTGGAATTTCCCTGATGTTTCCCTTACCCCCTGAGTTGGGTGTAGTCATTGAACCGAATACTCAAATGGGTCTGTTGATTGGGGGAACCATTTTGGGACTTCTCACCCTTGGAAGTTACTTGCTTAATAACTTTGCTATTCGCTTTGCTGGCCCTGCTTTAGCCTCTATTGTAGGAGCGAGTGGTCCGGCTCTGACAGCTCTGTTTAGCTTATTCTTGATTGCTGAGGCCCTCAAAATGCAGCAATGGGTAGGTTTAGGCTTGGTAACTCTAGGAGTGTTGGGCATGAGCTTAGAACGCATGTTAGCCTCCAAAAAAGCCTAAAATAGAAAAATCCAGGAGAATATACGGATGGGAGAAGCGGTGAATTTTGGCTAGCTCACTCCCACCTCTCCTATCTTATGTGCATAATGATAATTATTAATTGGATCGACGAAAGGTGCAGAGGTCTCCATGAGTCTTGAAAATGACCAAAAACAATGTTTAGAAAAGCTGGTTTGGGCGATCAATCAGTTAGAGGTAAAGGTTGAGCCAAGTACGCTTTCCAATATTGCTGACCTGATTGTGCAAACCATGACGGGGCCTTGGCGGTATTTCCATACGCCAGAGCATATTTTTGAAGTTGGAGGGAAAGACGATGCGATCGAAGTCCTGGCGGCTTTATTTCACGATGTGGTCTATGTACAAGTTGATAAAAGTGTAAATTTTAACTTAAGTTACTATATTAGTCCCTTTATTAGTCAAGTTGGAGAGGATCTGCTGATCCTAGACCGGGATAAATTGCCCAAAGATGGCATGTTTGAAATGGTCTTGGATTTGTTTAACTTCCAGGCTGGACAAAAACTTTCCCCCATGACAGGACAAAATGAATTCCTCAGTGCCTTAGTTGCCGCTAAGGTGTATGAAGATTTCTTGAGTCCGGGTCTAATCCTGCAAATTATCGCTTGTATTGAAGCCACGATTCCGTTTCGCTCTAAAACACCAGAAGGGTTAAGTAGTAGCGAAGTATTATACAAAAGACTAAGAGCAGTTAATGAAAAATATCAAACTGAACTCACGGAAGAAACTATGCTCGAAACCGTGTATAGTTCGGTACGAATGTCAAATCGTGATGTCGGTAGCTTTGCTTATGAAAGTGCGGCTCGCTTCCTAGATGGAACCTGGAATTTATTACCAGAAACCAACCATCACCTGAAAAATTCCAATTCCTATACGGTGAGCCAATATCGCACAGCATTGCAGAAAATGGAAGGCTTCATGAATTTCTTGAAACCGGAGATTATTTTCCATGAATTTCGGAATGTACCTGAATCAACAGAGTATCAGCTTTTGATTGAGCGATCGCAACGGAACATGGATGTTGGTCGTCTCTATTTAGGCACCAAGCTGCTCTCCATTGCCTTCCTGGAAGCCCTCTCCTTGCAATTTGGTAAAAACATCCCCATCTCCACCATGATGGGCGAAATGCGTACCGAAGGCAGTGTTGGAGTCGTCTTAGAGGAATTACTTCCCCCAGTCACCAATCCCCATCAACCCGGAAATGGACTAGAAAAAGAGGTTCTTACCCTCCTGGAAAAAGGACGTTTAAAAGATTCATCCTATGACCTGAAAAATTCCCCCTTGAGTACCTTTATGGTCAAATCCATGGGATTCGATCAGATTCGAGAACTCACCCTTCAGGCTAAAGCCTTTTTCAAAGGAGAACTCAAAGCCTCTGACTTTTTAGCACTGTTCCCTTCAGATGTTCTGCAAATTGTAATTGAAAAACTTTTGGAGTTGTTTGAAGCACGGAAAAGTGCCCTGAGAGCCGCACTTCCAGAAACAGAAGTTTTACCCGTGGGCTAAAAGGCAGAAGGTCAGCAATGGAGAGCGGTCACTAAGTGCAGTCGAAGTAACCGCTCTCCCTCATTTTTAAATTGTTCTAGGTGATACCCTTTCCCTATGAAGCGCTTCATGAGAAAGGGTATTAGCTTGACAGTTACAGCGCTTTGCGCTGTTATGAGGGAGCGCAGCTTGATGGGGAAATGGTATCAGACGTTGGGCACTCAATGCTCTGCGTGAGGAAACGACTCTCAAGCGCAGTCTTCGACAGAAGCAGAAACGGGCAGCCATGAATAATAATTATATGTTCTCTATCCTCAGTTCCTTTTGTCAAGGATGATTGAGATGCTCTTACCCTGAGTAGTATGGTTCTGTGACTTAGAAGAAAGAACTGAATATCGTCTGGTGACTAATATCAAGTCCGTTGAATAAGTTGTGATATAGCAGTGAGTTCACTCCACCCGTAAAAATCGGTTAACCCTCCAATTAATTCTGGCTGTTTCAATAAGGTTTGGCAGCGCTGGTACAACACTTCTTCTAGCTGATCG
>NZ_JAQMUE010000042.1 GCF_028330985.1 Roseofilum reptotaenium CS-1145
CTCGATCAGCTAGAAGAAGTGTTGTACCAGCGCTGCCAAACCTTATTGAAACAGCCAGAATTAATTGGAGGGTTAACCGATTTTTACGGGTGGAGTGAACTCACTGCTATATCACAACTTATTCAACGGACTTGATATCACTTCTCTTGATTTTCCCAGGAGAAGTGTTTCGGAGTTCGTAAGCCAATAGTCCTACTTGTCCAGAGTACCTCACTACTTCCGTTAAGTTCCATGTATTATCCCCATTAGCGAAGTCATCCAGGTCATCTACTGGTGGGAACTTTTCATTAATAGGGGCTAGTTGTGCATTGTCGCCGACAAAGAGGATTTTACCTCTATACTTGATTAATAAATCTCCTAAATCCCCCTCATTAATCATTGAATATTCATCCGCAATAACCACTTGGAATTGGTCTAAATCCTTGGGGTTAATGGTCAAGAACTCCTTCTCCATCTTCTGATTATTTTCTACTGGTTGCTTGCCTAACACTTGGGCTATTGTCAGAAAGTGATATTCGATAAATTTGTTATCAAGTGAGTTGAAGTTAGCCTTCAGGACTTTTAGCGCTTTGTTGGTCGGTGAACATAATAAAACCTTGAACGGTTCTTGTAACGGTAAGCCTTGAATACAAGCTGAGATTGTGTACGTTTTACCAGTGCCGGCATAGCCAACTAATCTCTTTAATTTGCTATCTGGGTTACTGGTTAATAACCAATTCTGAATAGCCGTATACGCTACCGATTGCTCATAAGTGAAGTTAGTTAAGTTCGACTGTTTCTTGTACTCTGCTTTTCTGACTCTTAACTCGTTAATCTCCTTCACACAGCGGCTAGAAATCCTTTCAATTAATTCAATTAATTCCAGCGCGAATTCAACATCCATATTACTTGCAATCTTCATCAGAGTTATTCCTGTTTTGCGGTCTATTTTGTCTTTTTTAGTTAGTAAATCCTTGGTGATTCCTGCTAGATGAGATTCAAAAATAGAGCATTGTTCGATGTCTCGAATTAACACCCTATTTATTGTCATCTCTGTTATATACCCCTCGATTGATTCCCCGTTAACATCGTTGCCATAGACGTAATCGCCTACTTTGAAGGCTTCTAATCTCATTCTCTTTTCTTCCAAACAACACTGTTTTTAACCATCGATTGGACGTACCCTAAATTAAACATTACGTTTTTGATGTCTGATGCTTTGGGTTTCTCTAGTAGTTCATTTTGTCTCCCCAATAAAAGCTGGTTGAACTGCCTAACTTTGATGTAAGGTAAATCTCCTATTTCTTCATCGTCCAGCAAACTCTTGATGACTCCTGACAGGGGATTGAATGTCCCTAGTGTAGCTCGATTCACCGTTCTGTCTTTACTAGGGTTGTCGGTTCAAGTCCTCCAGGGCGCGTTATCGTCAATCTTCGATCCCGTAAGGCTTTGTCCTCCGAAGTCAGAGATATAAGAGTCTTGGCTCTACCTAAAGTCTGCCTAAAGCCACTCTAACCCCCTCCATGGCGCTGGGGGTCAAATTGGGTAAAAGCATACCTTTTTTGAATTTTCTTTTCTGGTCATCTGAGATTGCACTGCAACTTCGCAGTGCAAATCCAACTTAGGGGAGACAGAGGTAGTCTGGAGCCACGAAACTAGAAACCCACACGACTCATACCATTTCTCCATGATATTGCGCTTAATGAATACTCTCAGACAATTGCCTCAATAGAAATCATTAGTTGCAAACTTAAAGAGAAATGGTGTCAGAACATTCTCATAGAGGAGATTGGCAGCGCCTACAAGATGAATTCTCTCCCTCAATGGCTATCAGCTATTCCCTAAACAATTAAGTTATGGTTTGAGGGAAAATGTAGGTTTAAAAGGTTCAATGAGTTAAACGTTTTCGGTAAATCAGTTCTAGTTGTCCACCATATTCTTGGATCAGGGCAAGTTGTCGGCGATATAAACCTCGAAATAGGTTGGTAAAAAGTAGAGTAACGATCGCGACTACCAATCCTACAGCAGTAGAAATTAAAGCTTCACTAATCCCTGCGGTTACGCCAAGATTGTCCATACCTCCCAGATCTCCAATACGCAGGGAAGAAAAAGCGTGAATCAGCCCGAGAATAGTGCCCAATAAGCCTAGAAGAGGGGAAACGGTAATCACTGTTTCAAAGAGAGTATTAAATCGCTTCAGGATGGGAATTTCTGCTTGTCCAGCACTTTCAAGAGCTAATCGAAATTCTTCTGGCGTGGGTTGATCAAGTTCTAAGGGAGCCAGGAAAATTCTCGCCAGAGGTAAATCTCGGTTCTGATCCAATTTCATCAAGGCCGTTTGCACATCCTGACGATAGATCCGTACAACCTCTTGGGCTAACGGTTTTTGGCGGCGAGTAATTTGCCACCAAAAAACCAGTCGTTCGAGGATCAAGGTAGTTGCTAGGACAGAAAATCCTAACAACGGCACAATAACAATTCCACCAAAGGAAACTAGGCTGTCGATCGCGTTTAGGATAGCCATGAGAAGCTAAGTATCGGGAAAATGATCGATTTGAGCATAGCCACTAAAGAGTAGGTTTTTGCCTTGAGTTTCTAGGCGATTAATCCGCAAGGTTACCCCATCTAGGTTAAATCGATCTAAATCAACCATATCATTTAAGATGTCAGCCAGCGCTTGGGTAAAGCTTTGAGCGCGATCGCACAATTCTGGGGGAATATTATCCGGTTCAAATTGAGCGTCACTAAACAGGATGCGCCGCCGACGTTCCACCACCAACGTTGCTCTCATGGCGATCGGAATTAAATCAGCATTGCCCACATCTGTTATCGCAAACAGTCGAATTTGGTTGTTGGGGAGCAACTCAACCGATACCTCCTTAAACGAAACAGGGTGTCCTCCAGATAACTCCGTCAAAGCCGGCTGCGTCAAATTCTCCAACCGTTTCGTCACCAATTTTGCCTGGAAGGACTGGTTAATACCAGACTCAGACAAGGTAATTTGGGCAACCGCTTGAGTCGGTTGCTTCAAGCGCAATTTCCCCCCCAGCAGAGCGCCAAAATCAAGGGCTACAGCATCTGTCTGAAAAGACATCTCTTCCATGGGAAAATCATTACGAATGACCAACCCCCGCCCTTGCATTTGCAAACCATCGATCGCCCCTTGTAGAAGTTTGCTGGATGGATAACAGCGAATAGACACCTCAATCGATTCACTACGGGTGAACAGATGACGAAGAGACTGGCTCGCCACGCTATTGAGGAGTTTCTCTCCCATATCTGTATTTCCAGGACTACCAAAGAAACCGGTGACACCAGTAAACATGCTGTTTTTGGGTTAGATACAAGTTCTACACTCGATTAATGTAACAAACTGTAAAGCAACCGACAACAGGCCACCCCTGAGGAAGGAGCAATCTGACTGAGAGGACAGGTTTTAGGATCGGGGAATACAGAACGTTGCACTCTGGTGACAAAGGAGTACAGCTTGAAGGCTTAGGATCTAAGCCATACAAGTCCCTATTATTGCCATAGATCAAAACAGGTCAAACATTTTATTAAGAATCAATTCAACAGCTTGAGAATAGTTTAAGGTTAAGGCAACCTAGTAGAAGAGAAGTACGCAAGACTTCAGAAATTAATAGATAAGTCAAGCTTGATTCTAAGCATCTTCCGAGGTTATAACTATGCATACTTTAAATCACGATCTAGATACTAAATTGATAGAGGCAGATGGCCGATACCTCAATACGCAAGAACTTTATCCCTTAGAGCAGTATTTACAAAGCTATCAACTCCGGCTACAAACCTATCAGCTTCTGAGTGAAAACAGTGAAAAGCTGATTGTGAATACCCTCCGTAAATTTGCCCAAGCCTATCCAGAGTTGATTAAAAACCATGGCGCTCGATGCAAATATGATATGGGGTCTGTAATCCGTTATATTGCCTTGTCAATTTTGCGCAATGACGAGTTGTTCTTCAAAGAACAAATGATGTTTTGGTTAGACACTATTTTAGTGGCCTACAAGCGCACCAGTCATTGCACGAGGGTTTATGACTATTTGCACAAAGAAGTCGATCATCTGTTACCCCCTAACTGTAGTAGTTTAGTGCATCCTTATATAAAACTTATTACGGTGATGTTGAACTCCCATGTTTAAGTAAATCTATCCTGCTTGTGGAGGAGAATAAACCCATGAACTGCCCCCTTAAATCCATAACTGTCAGTCGCACTTCATCGCTTGAAGAACGGCAGCAGGCACTTGTTTCTATCTACTACCAAGTGTTGGAACGTCAGCCTTATCAATATGAGCACAAGGTTTTGAAGAAGGCAGAACATCAGTTTTTGCATGATAAAATTGGAGTCCGTCGATTTTTGAAAGAGCTAGGTCATTCTTCAGTTTATCTAGATTCTTTTTACCACCGTTACTCCAACGTGAAGTTCTTAGAAATCTGCTTAAAACACTTCCTGGGACGTGCGCCAAAAGATAAGGTGGAAATTCAACGCTATTCGCAGATTTTAACGACCAGAGGGGTCGATCAGTTAATCACCTCAATTCTTGATTCAGAAGAATACCGGAAAGTGTTTGGGTGTTTTACCGTTCCTTATGCGCGATCGCTAAAATATTACGACTCTCCTAAATCTTACCTAGAAACCCAGTGGTTGAACGCCGAGCATATTGGACAACGGGGAACCTCCATACCGACTCGGTATTGGCATGACTTAGGCTTGGTGTGTGAAGCAGGGGTTTGTCATCCTGAAGCCGGTGAAATCCTCCATCCTCCAATTTCCAACGAGGTTGAACTCGCCGTTCAGCAGTTAGTTAGATTAATTGAATCTGAACAAGGAAAACAAGCGTTAGCCTCGATTGCACCTCAAAAACTGGAAAAACTGCGGGCAGTGATTGGTTAATGATTCAGCCCTATTTGTTCTGTCTCCATAATTCAAACCTGCTTCAGCAGGTTTTTTTCTGTCTAGAGCAATTATTCCGTAGGAATCTTAAATCTGTTATCACAGAGAAGATTCTGCCCTATCTTAAAGATCAACCTTATGTTTGATCGTCATCTTATGCATAAACGAGCAACTCGCTGGATCTCCCACCTGCTCCTATTTGTGGTTGTATTGAGTTTGATCGTACTCAACAACCATTTAAGCTGGAGTCTATCCCCTAAAACAAAAGAGTCTTCAGATCGACAAGACTTAATCAAGCTTGTTAACCATATCGAGCAGGTATGGAAACAAGAGTTTACCCATTACTTCCAATCCGATCCTAGAGATATCGAAGAGCTACAAGCACCAGAAATTTCCCAATTTCTAGCTCAAAAGGAGAAAGAAACAGGACAAACTCCAGCCCTTGTGTATATCCATCCAATGCCGGATAACCTAGAATTACTGTTGATTACGCCTAAGGGTAATTTGATCCATCATCAGATTCCAGAAGCATCGGGAAGTAACTTGGTGAATATAGTGAATGAATTTCGCTCTACGGTTACCAATCCCCGATATCTCCGCACAACGCGATATAAAGCTTCAGCGCAACAACTCTATGAGTGGATGATCAGCCCGATAGAAGCCGAATTAGAGACAGAAGGGATTGACACCTTGTTGTTATGTGCAGGAGTGGGATTAAGATCGGTTCCCTTTGCTGCGTTGTTTGATGGTGAGCAATTTTTGGTGGAAAAATATAGTTTGGTGATAATCCCAGCCTTTAACTTAATGACGGTGGGCACCGAAAACACCCAAAAGACCCAACTTTTGGCTATGGGAGCTTCTGAATTTCAGGAGCTAGAGCCTCTCCCCGCTGTTGCTCTAGAATTGGAATTGCTCCGTGATGGAGTGGTACAAGGGGACAGAGCTTGGGAAAGTCGCGCCTTTTTCAATGAAGAATTTACCTTAGATAACTTACAAGCTCAATTGCAATCCCAGGATTTTGATATTGTTCATTTAGCCACCCATGCTGAATTTCAGCCCGGACAACCGCAGCAATCCTATATTCAATTTTGGGATAGTCAGCTCACGCTGGATCGGATTCGCCAACTGCCGTTGGACGATCCACCTTTGGATTTGCTGGTTCTGAGTGCTTGTCGAACGGCTATTGGCGATCCAGAGGCGGAGTTAGGATTTGCCGGGTTGGCGTTTGAAAGTGGGGTACAATCGGCATTAGCGAGTCTTTGGTATGTCAGTGATGGGGGAACGTTGGCGCTGATGAGTGAGTTTTATCAGCAGTTACCCCGATCGCCGATTAAAGCAGAAGCCTTGCGCCAAGCGCAAATTTCCCTCCTGCGAGGACAAGTGAGTTTAAGAGATCGCCAATTACGGGGAAGTCGGGGAGCGGTAGACTTGCCTTCAGAATTGGGGAACTTAGCGATCGAAAATTTGGCAGCGCCGTTTTATTGGGCAGCATTTACTCTAATTGGTTCTCCTTGGTAGAGGATAGGGGAATGGGAAGTGTAATACGCCAGAATGGGAAAAAATGAATCTGAATTGGAGGATATGCTGATGAGATTTAGCGCTCAACGGAGACAATGGGTTGCGGTTGCTCTGGCAACCCTGCTGTTGGTATCGGGTTGTGCCAGTGGTACAGGAACGTCGTCTTCAAGCAGTAGCCAGCGGAATGCACCCACCCAAACGCAGCCCAAGAAGACATCAGAAGATACCACTCAATCCTGGCAAAATACCCAACGGGAAACCACCCAACGCAATGCTGCACCAGCCGTGAAGAAAGAAGCGCTTCCGGGTTCTAGTTTTAACCGCTTTTTCCCGAAGTCTGCGGATGGATATCAGGTGGTTGCGGCTCAGGAGAAAAAGGGATTTGCTGAGTATAAGCTCAAGAAGGGGGGCGCGGATATGGCAGTTTTGTCGATTTCCGATACGATTAGTTTGCCTGCGGCTCGGAAAAAGTATGAAAACAGTACCCAGACCATTGGAGGATTTCCAGCGGCAAATCAAGGTAGCAATATTACGGGAGTTCTGGTGGCAGATCGGTTTCAAGTGAAGGCACAATCTCGCGATCAGTCGTTTACACAAAGCGATCGTCAAACTTGGCTGCAAAAGTTTGATTTACAAGGGTTATCGAGATTACAATAAACTAAATTGTTGAAGACAAGGGGCCCCCAGCCTCTTGTCTTTCAAGACTCAATGGATACGAACTTTTAAGGATTATTTGATAGTATCATGCTCGATTTTCTCAAGCCTTGGTTAGGTCGTTCTTCAGAGCCGATTAAAGCGAACGTTGAAATTTACACTTGGCAAACCTGCCCATTCTGTATCCGAGCCAAATTATTATTGTGGTGGAAAGGCGTTTCCTATACAGAATATAAGATCGATGGAGATGAAGTGGCTCGAAGCCAAATGGCAGAACGGGCACAAGGACGGCGCTCCGTTCCACAAATCTTCATTAACGATCGCCACATTGGAGGCTGTGATGAGCTGTATGCTTTAGAGGAACAAGGAGAACTCAATCCTTTACTGACCGAATAAACCTATCACTGTTTGAGCCTAAACTTTTTCTATCTCCGTGTCCCCCCATTCTCCCATCCCCCCATCCCCTGTACCAGTATCATCACCATTGGATGACTCGCGCTCTGGAGCTGGCACAAACTGCCGGTGAAGCAGGGGAAGTGCCTGTGGGAGCAGTCATTGTCGATATCGAGGGACATTTAATTGCAGAAGGAGCCAATCATAAAGAGCGCGATCGCGATCCGACTGCCCATGCTGAGATCTGTGCCATTCGTGCGGCTGGCGATCGCCTCAACTCTTCTTATTTAGAAGGCTGTACCCTCTATGTTACCTTGGAGCCTTGCCCCATGTGCGCTGGGGCCATTATTCATGCTCGTTTACAGCAGTTGGTTTATGGGGTTGATGACCCCAAAACCGGTGCGATTCGCACCGTATTAAATCTTCCTGATAGTCCCGCGTCTAACCATCATCTTCAAGTCTTATCGGGTGTACTCGAATCTCCCTGTCGTCAGCAGTTACAATCCTGGTTTGCTCAACGTAGAAGGGGGTAGGGCGAAGCACTAGAGAATAGGGAAGAAGGGACTAACGAAATAGTTACAGCCCACATTCCGCACGACAAAGTGTAGCATAGATAATGAGACCAAGTGGAGGGAATATTTACCCGGAAAAAAAACTGGAGAAAAACGAGAAACCATAGGAAAATAGAAGTGATTGTATGGCTCAAAGCCTGGTCAGTGTCTA
>NZ_JAQMUE010000043.1 GCF_028330985.1 Roseofilum reptotaenium CS-1145
CGATCAGCTAGAAGAAGTGTTGTACCAGCGCTGCCAAACCTTATTGAAACAGCCAGAATTAATTGGAGGGTTAACCGATTTTTACGGGTGGAGTGAACTCACTGCTATATCACAACTTATTCAACGGACTTGATATAATAGGTAATAGGAGTGGACTGTTTCACCTAATTGGATGCATTAGATGTTGTTTGTAGTGAGGGCTTTAGCCCTCTCCAGCTAGGCTTTTAAGCACTAAAGTGCTTACTACAAACAAAGCCCTCTTTTAGATGAAACAACCCACTACGATCTGCGACTTAATTGTTAATTATTAATTATTAATTGTTAATTGATATTACCGGTGATCGCCAATCAAAATGAAAGCTGACCAAAAATGGGGATTTCGACCCAGGTGGCGTAATTTCGCCTTCTGTAGGGCTTCCCCTTGGGTCATGCCTTCCCTGACATACTGGTAAAAATCACTCATCAACTCTTGCGTATCTTTATCGGGCACAACCCATAAACTCGCCATCACTGCTTGCGCTCCGGCTCGTTCAAACAGGTAGGCGACTCCGGAAATGGAATTTCACTCTAGGTCGGCTTCACGGGCGGTTTGGCAGGCGCTGAGGGTAATTAAGCGGGTGTTCGTGAGTCCCAAGAGGGCGGCTTCTTGGATGGGCCAATCGTCATCAGCGAACAGGATCGTATTGGATGGTAGAGTATCTTTAACGACTTCACCATTGACCTCTTGTTGCATAATGCAGTCTGTATCTTGGAAACAGCCGTGGGTTGCCAGATGGAGGAAGGGAAATTTAGGCGCTTGAGTCTCAAACTGGCTGAGGGTAGCTTCGTCTTGGAGGTAGGTTTGACTGTTGGGAAACAGTTGGGTAATGGTGTTGACTTCTGCTTCTGCTCCCGGTAAGCCGAGGGGAGGCTCCGGTTTGGGGTTACCCAAGGCGAGAATACCGGTAGAAAGTTGTGGGGGTTGGGGGTTGGGGGCAGTTTTGGAAAGGCGAGTCAGGTAGTTGATGGGATATCGTTCGATTAAAAATTGGTCGTTTTCCCGTTTGTTCAGGGTTTCAAAGGGAATATAGCGCAGTTGTCCGGTGGCGATGATACTCAGTTGTTCCGGGTTGTAGCGGTTGAGCTGGTCTTCTAGGGGACGGATGAGGATATCGTAGAGTTTACGGCTGGTTTCTTTGTAGGATGCCCTTCGGTTTTCCAGTTCTTCAGGATAGCGCTGGACAAGTTGGTTAAATTCCTCCACATCCAGGGAGGTTTGCACCACCTGGAAACTATTGCGGGTGAGCAGAAACAGAGCGAGGGTATTGGGAACGTTCGTAACATTGGCGAGGGGAACCGGTTGCAGGACAAGGGTTCCTTCCGGGATGGTGGCTTGGAGTTGTTCGATGTCAGTGGGAGTGGTTTCAAAAATATCGGCAACTTCCGGGAACTGTTGGGCAATTTGTTCTGCGAGTTGAATGTTTTCGGTTTCTAGGGTACTGATGCGGCGAGAAAGTTCATCGGAGGGGTCGAGTTGCAGTTGTCGTCTCAGGTTTTCGATTTGTTGCCAGCGCTGGTTATATTCGTCGATACGTGCTTGAGCTTCGGGGTTTTCGACTTTCGCACCGAGTAGGCGAGTATAGTCAGCCAGTTCGTAGGTGGTGACGTGGTTTATCCAGGTAAAGGCTTCTTTGGGTTGGTTTTGTTGGATGAGGAGGGAGGTGAGGGCAACGGCTGAAGCGTCGTTAGATTCGATAAAGGTTTTCCGATGTTCTTGTTTGAGGTTGCTGCGAAAACTGAGCGTAATTTCGAGAGATTTTTCCCAGTATTCAATTGCTTTTTCTGGTTTATTGGTGTCTCGGTAAAAGAAAGCAATGTTGCTCAACATCATGGCTTCTCCTCCTCTGTCTTCCACTGCTATGTAAAGGAGTAAGGCCTGTTCGTAATACTCTATCGCTCGTTGCGGTTGACCGATGCTGTGGTAAAGTAATGCCAAATTATTCAGTATCGTGGCTTCTCCCCCTCTGTCTTCCACTGCTATGTAAAAAGGTAAGGCTTGTTCATAATAGGCGATCGCTCGTTGCGGTTGACCGATGCTGTCGTAAACTATCCCTAAGTTATTCAACGTCGTCGCTTCTCCCCCTCGGTTTTCTACTTCTCCGAAAATGGGTAAAGCTTGTTCGTAATACTCTATCGCTCGTTTCGGTTGACCGATGCTCCGGTAGACTTTCCCCAAATTACCCAACGTCGTCGCTTCTCCTCCTCGGTCTTCTACGGCTCGGAAAATTGGTAAAGCTTGCTGATAATACTCTATTGCTTGTTGAGGTTCGCCAATGTTTTTGTAAACTAACCCCAAATTATTCAACGTCGCCGCTTCTCCCCCTCGGTCTTCTACTTCTCGGTGAATGGGTAAGGCTTGTTCGTAATACTCTATCGCTCGTTGCGGTTGACCGATGCTGTCGTAAACTCCTCCCAAATTATTCAAGGTCGTCGCTTCTCCCCCTCGGTCTTCTACTGCTTGGTAGAGGGGTAGGGCTTGTTCGTAGGCTTCTATGGCAACTTGAGGTTTTCCTATATCATCAGAATTACGACCAATACCTAACCAGGCAACGGCTTCCAGTTCTCTCCATTCGAGTTGCTTGGAAATGGCTAAAACTTGCTGCCAAATTTCTAAGGCTTGTCGCGGTTTTCCCTGTCGTTGCAGTTGTATTGCTTGCTGAATTAATTGTTGTATCGCTGCCCAAATTTCCTCCGCCGAAGGTTGCTGACTTTGCGCCCAACTGGGTTGCTCTCCTACCGTCACCATTACCGGAGTCATCCACACTCCCAGCGCTACCAGAGTTCCGACGATTCTCATATCAATTAACAATTAACAATTAATAATTAACAATGATGGACTGTTTGTATTGTATCGGAAATTTCTCTGGTGGGTGCGAGAAGTGCAAAGAAACCGGGTTTCTCGCTCCTCTCCATCGCAGGGTGCATCTGTGGGAAGAAACCCGGTTTCTAACAGCCGTAAGAAGCACGGAGAAACGAGGTTAAGGTTGAAAGCGTAAATGATTAAGGCTTGTGACTCTGGCAATGGTTTCAAAGTCGCGGTCATTGTGAATTAACGTTAAGTGATGGGCGAAACATTTCGATTTGACCGTAACTCCTTATAATCGTAGTTATCTGAAAATTGAATCTTTCCACTCAAATCCAGTAAATTTTGCTTTTTGCGCGTGCGAATCAGTTCTTGTGCTGATTTTTTCATCCTTCAGATCTCCATTTTCCGAATCCGAATTGTGGTGGGGGCGATTACAGTAAAAGCACCAGGTAGTCGATCCGCGTATTGAGCGATTGCATTCGTAATTATCGTTACCTTACTCTCATTCGACAATCCAAGCAACCGAATTAAAAGCACCCCAGATGTAACACGCCCTAAACGGAAAACTAGCTCACCAAAATCCTTATCTCCAGTTAATAACAGAGCATTTTCTTGGTTAGCTAAATCCAGCACTTCATCATCAGAAATTCCTGGCTCCATTTCGACAACATACCAAACTCTATGACCCTCTTTTCTCAAACGCTCAACAATGAGTTCATTAATATTTTCATCTGCCAACAAGTTCACGAAGCAACATCCAAAACTGGATACACCACATCCGCTTTTAAGGCTTCAGCAGCAAAGGCAAGCGCTGCAAGGATAGATTGGCGATCGAGTCTAGGATAAGCTTGCAAAAGTTGCTCCTGAGTTTCGCCAGCAGCAAAACTTTCTAGAATCAATTCCACTGTAATGCGAGTTCCCCGAATCGTTGGTTTTCCCATCATAATTTGAGGATCGGAAACAATGAGTTGTTGGTATTCCTGCATCATGTACAAGCAATCCATAATTGTCAAATCTATTATATACAAAGAAACCGGGTTTGTCGCTCTTCTCCATCGCAGGGTGCATCTGTGGGCACAAACCCGGTTTCTAACCCCCGTGGGTGCGAGAAGTGCAAAGAAACCGGGTTTGTTGCTTCTCTCCATCGCAGAGTGCATCTGTGAGTACAAACCCGGTTTCTAACCGCCGCAAGAAGCACAGAGAAACCGATCTAGGTTAAACTGACGATATCAACCCAGTTAACAGTAATGACCATCCCATCAGAACTCAATGTTCTCATCAATCGGTTAAATGCGGAACTCGATCGTATTGAGGCTCAAGGGACGGAAGGACTCAGGTTACTTAGACCCATTATGTCTAGCTTTCCCGATAATACCATCCTGATTCAGCAATTTGCTTACCTAAACACCATCTTATTCTTTGTACAATCATCCAGAAAGCAAATCAAGGATAATGTGGCGCTGATTGCCGATACTACCGTATCCGAAGAGAGGATTCAAGAGTGTGGAGAAACGGTCAGTAATCTCTTGGGTAAAGTCATAGAAGTTAAACTAAAAGTTGAGACTATTGTCAATCATTGGAGACGCTAAAATGAAATCTGTGATTAATGAAGCACAAATGCTCGAAGATCTCGAACTTTTGAAAGAATGCGAACAATCGGCTAGAGAACTCTATCAACTTTCCATCGCCTTCGCCAACCAATGCCAAGAAATAGTTAAAGAAGCTTCTGCCATTGAGCCAACGGAACAAACAGTTTCCGATCTCCACGATAATTGAAAATCCATCTTATGAAAACTCGACCTGAATGGCTGAATGCCCTATTAAACTTCAACCAACCCCTCGGTGAAATTGTGCCCCATCTTCGTGACTTCGGATGGGAGAGTGATACCGCTCTCGTTGTCCTCAACCGTCAATATTTATGCTCCATTTTGCAACGCTATCTCCATCATCAACTCTCTGCTGAAGATCTAGAAGATTGGGCAAATACCATTGAAGGGCGAGAGGATATTGCCTATGATGATGAAGATGAAGAATTATTAGAAACCGTAATCTTTGAACTGGCTAATTCTTTACTCGCGTCTCCTCTATCTGTAGCACTTATCCAAGATTGGCTGGAAAAATTGAACCGTTCACCGATACCCAACTTCGAGCATGTTTAGAGATACCCAGAAACCAAGTTAAGGTTGAAAGCGTAAACTATTCAGAAACATTTCGATCTGGCGATCGCGAGAAGGGCAAAGAAACCGGGTTTCTAGCTCCTCTCCACCGCAGGTAGCACCTGTGGGAAGAAACCCGGTTTCTAACAGCCGCAAGAAGCCAATCATATTTGATATTAATTGTTAATTGATATTATTGCCCAGGGCGATCGCCCCATTATTACCTCCAAAGGCAAAACTTAAACACAAACAATGTTGTATCGGCTGAGAACGGGCAGCACGAACAACATTGATATTAAACTCTGGCTCCCTTAACCCCACACAAGGAGGTAAGATTTGATGCTTGAGCGCCATTAAAGAAAAGGCGATACCCAATGCTCCAGAAGCACCCAAGGTATGCCCGGTTGCCCCTTTGGTGGAGCTAACAGGAACTGTTGCTGGAAATAGATGCTGGATCAGTTGGCTTTCGGCGGCATCATTTAAGGGGGTACTGGTTCCGTGGGCATGGATGTAGTCGATAGAACTTGGGGTTAAGCCAGACCGCTCCAAACAAGTTTTAATGGCGATCGCCGCACTCATGCGATCCGGTTTTGGGGCGCTCAGATGATAAGCATCACTGGTAAAGGCTGCTCCCAGGATATGACCATAGATTGAGGCTTGACGCTGCTGTGCTGATTCTAGGGATTCTAGGAGGAGAAATGCGCCTCCTTCCCCTAAAACCAATCCTTCCCGATCGCGGTCAAAGGGATAACATCCCGTTTTCGCTAAGGCTCCCATTTGCGTAAATCCCCCTAGAGTTAAGGGTGTGATCGGCGCTTCAATTGCCCCTGCTAAAACTTGTTGAGCATAGCCGCAGCGAATCAGTTCATAGCCTTGGGCGATCGCCCACATACCCGTATTGCAAGCATTCATGGGAGCTTGGACAATCCCTTGAGTCCCTGTAAGTTGAGCTGCCATTCGCGCGGGAAGATCGGGTAAATAGTCTAGACAATTGGATAGATTGGGGAATTCTGGATCTCCGGTCAAAAAACGCCCAGCGATCGCCTCCCAACTCCCTTGAGCGCTGCGACTCGATCCAACAACAATCCCCAGATCGGGTAAGGGAGGAGTCATATCTGCATCTTCCAAAGTCTCTAGGACTAACTGACGAGTCAGCTCTCGCAAAGAAGCCGGGCGATCGCCAATCATGGCTAGAGGACGAGGTGCTAAATCTGGAAACGGTTGCGCCATGGCGATCGCTGATTCCTGATTGAGGAGCTTGTGCCAAGTCGCATTATCGCGCGATCCCAACGCCGAGACTAAACCCAATCCAGTAACAACAACGACTGTCATAATATCGAAAACTAGGGGATTTTAATATTATCATTAAAAGATGCGGAGGTCGTAGGGTAGACACTGCCAGCCTTACTGGCTAATGGCTTAAGCCAATATAGGAGGTAAATTATGGTTGCGGCAATGACAAAACAGAGCGCAGTTGAAGAGTATCTAGAACAGGAAAATCGGAATATTGACAAAAGCGAGTTTATTGAAGGAGAAATCGTCAAAATGGCAGGTGCATCGGCGAATCACAATATTCTTACAGGAAAACTTCATGCTCTCTTGCTGTTTGCTTTAGAGGATCGGGGTTCTTCTGTATTTATGAGCGACATGCGCTTGTGGTTGCCTGTATCCGAGAGTTATGTTTATCCCGATGTCATGGCGATCGCGGAAGAGCCAATGTTTACCGACAGCAAACAGATGGCGCTCACCAATCCTTGTTTAATTGCCGAAGTTTTATCCTCGTCCACAGAAGGATTGGATAAAAACCAGAAATTTGCCCTCTATCGCTCCATTCCCCAGTTACAGGAATATCTGTTAATCGATCAATTTTCCTATCGGGTAGAACTCTCCAGATAGGCCGATGCGATCGCCATACTCAGCAACGGAGAGAGCATCTAATTCAACACTGACATTCTCCCAATCTTCATCCAGGCGATCGGCATCAGCAGCCATGCGTTCGGCAACGGGGACAAGGGCTTCAGCCAGTGTTGCTTCCGAGAGCATTTGCCCATCAAAATGATACAGATCCGTGAGAGCCAATTCTTCAGGGACAAAGCGATCGAGCAGAGGAATTTGGAATTCTTGCGCCAGCGCCAGCATATCTTCATGGTCACTATTAATATACTCAGCACCAAGGTTAACCCAAATCCCTTGTCCCACCGCATCTTTGACCGTATACATTCTGCCTCCCACACGATCTGAGGCTTCATAAATTGTGGCGCGGTAGCCCGCCTTTTTCAGAGTGTAAGCCGTACTCAGACCCGCAATTCCTGCCCCTACGATCGCAATTTTGGGAGCAGTTCTCTCTCGTGCCCACAGAGTAGTAGCAGGAGATTGACAACCCGTCCCTAACAGCAGTCCTCCAGCCAAACCTCCAGCAACTTGCAAAAATGAGCGCCGCTTGAAATGTTGACGTTTCTGATTTTGTTGTATTTCTGACCATGCATCCAGAGGAATCTGACGACGATTCGCTTCTGTTGCCGAACGTAAGGCGCGAGAGAAGAGGCCAAATAAGGGATTGCGTGCCATAAGAACTCACTAGCGCTTCAAGTTTTCCAGTCCCTGGGTGACCGTTGCTGAGTCAATCTGATCGCCCTGTTGAATTGCATCAACCCCTTCCATCCCCTCAGTTACATAACCAAATACAGCATAATTGCCATCAAGAAAGGAGAGATCGGCCAAGGTAAAATAAAACTGGGAAGAGGCAGAATCGGGGAATTGCGATCGCGCCATCGCTACTGCACCACGAGTATGCTGAAGTTCCGGAGGCTTGTTAATTTGTGCCACAGGAAACGTTTGACTATAAATCGGTTCGCTCTCCTCTTGTGGGGTGATTTCCAGGGGAATTTGTCGCTCCTGTCCGGTTGCTGGATCGATAAATCCACCGGTTCCATTGCCTAGCGGATCTCCCCCTTGCACCACAAATGGTTGAGGCTCGCGCACTACCCGATGAAACGTCAAGCCATCATAAAAACCGCGCTCGACTAAATCCACAAAGTTTCCAGCGGTTACCGGTGCTTTTGTGCCATCTACACTAATTGTAATGGGCGAGCCTTTAACGGTCATCACCACTGTTGCTTTGCCTTCCAAAATGGGTAGCCCGTTAAAGGGACGATTGGGATCGGCACTCGCCACTGGGGAAGGGGTTGCTCCCGTGGCACTGGGGGAGCCATCTGAGTCAGGAGCAGAGAGGCTATCACTGCATCCGGCGATCGCCAATGCACTTAACAGCATCAATGAGATGACCCAATATTTCGGTCTAATTTTCATAGGATTAATTGAATTTCTGTTACCAAAGCTACGGATTGATTGTACCGAATGGGTGTCTTAGAGTCCTTCTAAAGGCACTTCTAAAAATCGGGCTAACTCTGCGGCTTGGTTTTCTAGGTCTGAGAGACTCATCGGTTGTCCCACACGAGTTAAAGGAATATTGCCTTTTCCTTTTACTCGCAGATAAATTTTCCGCTGAGGATTAAGTCCTTCTTTGATAATTACGCCCACTGCTTGAATATCTTCTAAGGGATAAGTCAAGTCAATTTGGCGATTTTTCCCCGGAAATCCCCAACGAAAAACTTTAGCCACGCCAGTTTCATAGCTAAATTCGTTATATCCACCACCGACATCCCAGAGAATCACCAGCCATAGATACAGAGACAGCAATAATCCCGCACTGCCATATAAGCCCATGACCAAACCTTGAGGCACAAATATTAGCTCGGTGGGGTTACTAAAGGGTATGAGGTTGACTTGCAGATAGCTCGATAACCCGGCTAATAAAAAGCCAGATGCGCCCATGGAAATGATGGTTGCCCAGGCATAATTACTCAGTCGGCGTGAACCGAGAATGGATTGATGTAAAACTTTTTTGTTCTTTGGTGTGGAGGTTCCTTGTGCCGTCATAGGTCTGGGTGAAGTTGGATCACTATACCAAATTAAGAGTGCTTTCTGATTTTACCTTAATCTTTGGCCTCCATTGATTAGGAGGCGATTTCCTCTTGTCTCCTCATCAAGCCACCTTCTTTTCTGAGAGAATCTGAGAAAATGTGTGACATATTGTAAAATTTCTCAGATTGTTTATTATAGATATTATGCGGAAAATCCAATCGCCTTAAGGACTTGGATGCCTGTTCTGCTTTCTTGTGGTATGTTAAGAAAGATTAATTTGCCCCTAAGCCTAAGCTTCAGAGGCAAATTAATTAAAATAATGGCTGTTCCTGAAAGTGGAGAGGTCATTCCTCATATAGGGAAAGACACTCAAGGGATTCTACCACCGAGTGGTTAATCTCTTAAGACATCCACGTAAGGAACCTTTGGGAATTCATCCCCTGCAATTGATTTAAATTTGTAACGTCAGAGGATTTGCTCAATGACAATCGCAGTCGGACGCGCGCCTAGCGAAAGAGGGTGGTTTGATGCCCTCGACGACTGGCTAAAGCGCGATCGCTTCGTCTTCATCGGATGGTCAGGACTCCTGCTGTTCCCCTGTGCCTACCTCGCCATCGGCGGTTGGCTCACAGGAACCACCTTTGTGACCTCCTGGTACACCCATGGACTCGCTTCCTCCTACCTCGAAGGCGGCAACTTCCTCACCGTAGCCGTATCGAGTCCCGCAGACAGCATGGGACACTCCCTCCTGTTCCTCTGGGGGCCTGAAGCTCAAGGCAACTTCGCTCGCTGGTGTCAGCTCGGTGGTCTTTGGCCCTTCGTCGCTCTCCATGGA
>NZ_JAQMUE010000044.1 GCF_028330985.1 Roseofilum reptotaenium CS-1145
ACTTTTCCCCATTTTTCGCGACATCTATCAGTTCTTGACGTTGCTCTGTACTCAATTTAATGCGATACTTAAGCTTGGGGTTACTCATAGGTACCTCCGATAACTCTTACCCACAATTTTAAGCTTGCCAGTCCACTACTGTGCACTTGCATGGCTTTGCCGCTTAAAGACTTATCAATCATCTCTAAATAAGCCAATCCCCATTGAGTAAAATGTCTCTTAATCTAATGTCTGTCTAGGAGATTATCAAAAGGGGGTCGGTAGTAGTGGACACCCCTGGCGGTTTATCTTCGGCAAGAGCAATCAGCGATTTTATTGAAGCAACCCTGTGGGGACTCCTGAAGCCCCAGAGTGGGTAGCTGCTGATATTGTTGCTGTTCTTTATCCTACATACGCAAAAACATCTAGAGCTAAGGTATGGGCTAATGTTCGTTCTGAATGGAAGGGTATGCACAAAGTCCATACCCATGGAACTACTCAGATGATTGTAACATTATTTGAGCCAGGACTCTATCACCTCATCACTCGTTCCAAGAGTCCCCTAGCCATTCCTTTCCAGAAGTGGGTCTTTGAGGAGGTCTTGCCATCAATTCGGAAGTCTGGTTCTTACAGCGGGAATTGTCTGTGGGGAAGAAGAACGCTATCGCTATTATTAATTAAATTAATAAAAATATTATATTAACGATTGAGCTATTCTTTCGTTAATAACACCAATGAATAAAATAATTTATTTTTTTATTAAACTGAGTTGTAAATATAGTCTGCTATTCTCTGATTTATTACTCTTCCTCTTACTCTGATTAGGTAAATGAAGGGTAAACTCTTGGAAGAGAGAGAGGTAAAGGACTAGGGTTTCTCATATTCTTGAAGTCACGACGTAAATTTACGTCGTAATCCTAGGAGTAAGTAGGAGGTATGGGAGAAGAGAGAGATAAAGGTTTTTTTGTTTTCTTCTCACAGAAAATCCCTCTGCCAGCTACCCGAATAAGAGAAATAATATCAGCTAAAGTGACAGTAGTCAGGGGCGAAGTATGAGCCGATAGGGAACCCTTGACGGATGGAACGAGCTGATTAGTCTACATTTATTCGGGTAGTTCGGCAATGGAACAGAAGGTATAACTTCACCCATCTCAAACTGGAATATCAATAGCTTTTACTAATTAATAAAATGTACAATAATCAGTTTCACTTAACTACAATAGTGTTATGTAGTCATTAAGTGAAGAAAAGACTATGAAATTATCAGAAGAATTCGCCAAAGTCATTACTCAAGCAGAGAGGGCAACTGTTCGTTTTTTTTGATGGATTAGAGATTGATGGTTACCGGATGCCTGATGGTGAGTTTCGGGTCAGTCTTACTGGTGCGAGTCGGGTGGTGGACTATTCAAAGGAATGGTTAGGACGTATTCTTTCGCGTTCCTGCAACCCAGTCAAAGTCTTACAGGGTATGGGTTTCACGGGAAAAATCCCAAAAACTGCAACCCAGTCAATCCGGGGAGGCGGTAGAGAGGTTCAGACTATCTCACTCAGTGATTTCAATCTGGTGATTGTGTATGCAGCTTCCAAAGGCAAGAAAGAAGCCTTGGCTCTTCAATCTTCCCTGACCATTATGGCTCTTGGGGACTTCTTCCGAGATGCTTTCGGCGAAACCCCTCTTGCCATTGACGAGAAGCGCCGGATTTCTACAAAGCTTATGCAGCAACAATTAGCCCAGAGAACTGGAGGGCAATGGACAAAGAAGATATTCTTGCTCTAGCTTTCCCCGGAGATGAACCTCACTTAGCTTGGGGTTCCTGGAACCAGTAATATTATTCAGGCTATTCCCTTCACTAAGATTACCAAAAAAAAGACCCCATTACGGGGTCTTTTAGTAATTGGAGGCTAGGAGAAAACGCTCTTTCTTCTCAGATATTTGCTTCCATTCTAGCCAACCTTACCCAATCCTAGGAAGGTCGTCGTTACCTCCTAAAAGTTCATTGAGCCTGGCGTTTTCCTTCTTCAGGAAGAGAATGGTTTCCTCTAGGGATTTAATGGTCTCCTGAGCTTGGGTGAGTTCGTCTTTTAGCCTCTGGTTCTCTGATTTTTCAGAGATGTCAGCCATCAGAAGATTGACTTGATTTCGAGTGGACTGGTGCTTGTCGTATTTGTCATTCATGGACTGAGAATGACCCAATGATAGGGCGCGTTGGTCACGAGTTAAACCGGCAAGTTTGCCATGATAATTTGCCAGGTGACGTAGGGCGTGAGTCTGGGTGAAGCCTTGACCTCCTACTTGGGAGATGTAACTTGAGAGTCGTCTTCTTAAACTCATCTCAAATACACGCTTAATCCTTTCAGGGCTTGATGAACTGCTGGGGGTGCATTCAGGTATTTTTACCTCAGCATTTTTGACCTCCAACAATTCAACTAAACCAGGGTAGTCTGGATGAAGCATTGGACGGGCGATCCGATTACCTGTTTTAATAGTAATCCAATGCTTTTCTTCACTGGTGTCAGTCACCCAAAAACCATCCCCAATAATGATGATATTCTCGTCATTGGTTGGGTCATGGAGCGCCTTGAATGTATAGCCATCAATAGTTATCGGTTCATCAATATTCTGAATAGCTTTGAATTCAGAAGCCCGCAAACCATAGATTAGATTGATTGAAAAGGCTTTGAACCAAGATTGACGGGATTTAATGTTGCTCCATTGAGCTTTAGTCAACTCATAACCATTGAGTCCAAGCACCCTAGCTCTAAAGTCTAGGAATGCCTCAAGGTCAATAGATTGCACTTCAGTCTTACGAATCACTTTGAGAGTTCCGAAATGAGAAGTTACCTTATCTAGCTCTGAAGAGAGCTTGGTGTCTCGAAGGAGCTTCAGGACACCAGTGTAGGCATTTTTGAACCCTTTAGAACAGAGTGTTTGATTGCCAGAAATCGAGAATAATTGAGACCAGCTTTGATTAAGCTCGGAAATGATGTTTTCCCCAGTAAGTCGAAGCTTAGGATTGAGCTTTTGGTGATGGTTCCCGTAGGTCAAATGATAGTTAGCCAAGGTATTGGACTTTAGCTTCTCCTCGCTCCTATCCCTACCACACTTGTCGTAGCCATTGATGTAATTGTTCTTCACAATCTCAATGGCTTCCCCAATGGTAATGATGTCGTTTTCAAGGGATACAGCTCCCTTGATTTCCACTTCATACCATTCCCAGAATTCGGACTCAGAATCCATATTCCGTAAGGCTTCTGTTGTGGACAAAGCTTTGGCTAAAGCATTGACGCAACCATCACGAGTGAAGTCCTCGTTACACGAATTGTTAACCGTTGCTGGTTTGGTAGCTGTTTTGAACCGGAGATACAGTCGGTTACCGCTACTGACAATCCGAATACCCTTGGGGGTACTCTTCTGGCAAGCCTTAAGGTAAGCTCTCACCAACTCGTGGTCAACGTACTTGGAGATGTCAATGGAGTTAGAGTGGAAATACTCATTTACCAGAGACCATGCCTGTTTTATGTAGGTTTCCATGTTCAACACACTTTCAACACGTTTTCAAGGTTCAGTGTGTGAAACATGTGTGAGGTAAAGCTTTCAGCTATTCGCATAGCGTTAGCCAGAGAGTAGGAATAGGGTTCGAATCCCTGGTCACCTATACAGGGTCAACTATCCAAAATTGAGAGGGTCAATATCTAAGCTTAAACTGACTCTCTTGGAATGGAGCGATCGCAATTCAGCTAAAGAAGGTAGATTTATTTCTTCTCTTGGAGGAAATTTGAGCAAAATCTGCCAACGATAGGCATCAGAAACCCGCATCACCCGTGCAGGGGCAGGCCCCAAGACCTGATACCCTCCTGGTCTTGATTCTAAAACGTCCGCCACTCGATCGGCAGCAGTTTGCACCTCCATGAGATCCAAGCCACTGAAGCGAAACAATACTAAGGAAGAATAGGGCGGATAATGGTAAGCTTCTCGCTCCTGTAACTCCTGTTGCATAAACATTGCATAAGCATTTTGTTGCACCGCTTGAATGGCGCGATGGTCTGGCGAGTAAGTCTGAATAATAACCTGTCCGGGGTCATCCCCACGACCGGCCCGACCGGCAACTTGGGTTAAAATTTGTACGGCTTCCTCTCCAGCGCGATAGTCTCCCTGATGCAATAAGCCATCAGCAGCCACCACTCCCACCAGGGTCACCCCTGGAATATCCAATCCTTTGGTTAACATCTGGGTTCCCACCAATAAATCGGCTTCTCCTCGCACAAACCGAGTCAGTAGGGTGCGATGGGCGTTTTTGGTGCGGGTCGTATCGCTGTCAAACCGAATCACCCGCAGTTCTGGAAAGAGCTTGGCTAACTCATGAGTCACCCGTTGGGTTCCGGTGCCAAAGTGTTTCAGGTAGGGCGATTGACATTCGGGACAGTGGGAGGGTTGAACCTGGGAAAAGTTGCAATAATGACAACGCAACCGTTCTGTAGCTCCCTGATGGGTGTAGTGGTAGGAGAGGGAAACGTCACAATGGGGACATTCGAGAACATATCCACAACTGCGACAGGAGACAAATGTACTATGGCCGCGACGGGGAATAAAGAGAATGCCTTGTTGCTGGCGATCGCCTAAACGCCTTAACTGATCTTGTAGACTACGGCTAAAAATAGACCGATTTCCCTGTTTCAGTTCTCGACGTAGATCGACAATGGAAATGGGAGGAAGTTGCCGGTTTCCCACTCGTTCTGGTAAACTGAGCCGCGTGCAGGTTTTTCCCGGCCCGCTGCTAAACCAGGTTTCCATCGATGGGGTGGCGCTACCCAAAATCAGGGGGCAATTTTCCAGTTGGGCCCGCCATTGAGCCACCTGACGAGCATGGTAGGTAGGAGCAGGCTGGCTTTGTTTGAAACTGGTATCGTGTTCCTCATCCAAGATAATTAAGCCCAGACTGGGCAAAGGGGCAAAAACGGCGGATCGGGTTCCAATGACGATTTGAGGGGTTCCTTGGAGCATTTGCCGCCAGGTATCGTAACGTTCCCCATCGGATAGGGCACTGTGGTAAACGCGGATTTTTTCTCCAAACCGGGCCCGAAAGCGATCCGTCAGTTGGGGGGTGAGGCCAATTTCTGGTACTAGCACCAGGATGGATTGTCCTTGCTCTAGAATGGGGGCGATCGCCTGAAGATAGACCTCCGTTTTCCCCGATCCGGTAATCCCATGGAGCAGAAAGGGATGATAATCCGATCGCTCCTGAATGGCTTGCAAAGCTTCAGCTTGCGCGGGTGTCAGCGGTTTAGGTGTATCGCGATCGGGCATGGGGCCCGTATCGTACCGTAACTGTTCCTGTTCTTCAATAACGACCCATTGCTTTTGCTCTAAGGTTTTGATCACCTCTGAATCGACTTGGCCTTGCTCCAGTAGCTCACTTACAAACATTTGCCTGCCATGACGAGCAAGAAGGTTTAAGACCTCATATTGCTTGTCAGTTAATCGTTCTGTTTCTGGTAAAACTGATTTGACCAGGGTTACCACCTCTTCCTGAATCGCCACCCATTTCTTTTCCTCCAAAGTCTTGATTAACCCCACAGAAGTCTGAAGTTCACTAAAGAACATTTGCCTTCCCTGACAACGCAAAAGGTTTAAGATGTCATATTGCTGCTGAGTTAATCGTTCTGTTTCCGGTAAAACCGATTTAACCAGGGTTACCATCTGCCCTTCAATAGTCACCCACTGTTTTTCCTCCAAGGTTCTGATTAACCGAGAATTTGTTTTGCCCTGTTTCGCCAGTTCACTAAGCAACATCTTCCCTCCCTGACAACGCAAAAGGCTTAAAACTTCCTCTTGTCGTAGGGTTAACTCTTGGGGTGAGGGTAACGTAGACTTCATGAGGGTTACCACTCGCTCCTGAATCGCTACCCACTGATTTTGCTCTAAGGCCTTGATTAATCCTGGATGGGTTTGGCCCTGTTCCACCAGTTCACTGATAAACATTTGCCCCCCATGACGATGCAAAAGGCTTAAGATTTCATGTTGTCGAGGGGTTAACTCTTGGGGTTTGGGTAACGTGGATTTAACAAGGGTTACCACCTGTTGGCGTTTCGGACGAGGCGGTTGGGGGGGTTCCAGGTAGCTTTCCACCCATCCCCGTTTTAACAAATCTTTCAGTGCGCGATCAGCCTGGTATACCTGTTTTTTCAGCTTGCGCCAAGAAGAATCCCCAGTTTTTCTACTAGAGAGGACATTCAGCAGTTCTTTGGCTGAGAAATCCAGAAATACTTGCGCCTCTTTGGGAATGGACTCCGTTAAGCGGATGCGACGTTGGGATCTGGCCAATAATCCTGGAGGTAGAGCCATGCGAATCACCCGGATCAAGGACGTATGGTAATAATCGGCTACTTGGTTTAAGAGTTGCCAATAACTGGGGGGAAAAAATCCCGAACTAATCACCTCATGAACCGACTTAATCTTTTCTGGGGGGAAATCTGCTGGAGGTGCAGACAACAAACGAATGGCGATCGCCCCCACCTGCTGAGAACGACAAGGTACGATCAAAATATCCCCTAGCTGCACCCTCAAGTTGGAGCCAATTGCATAGGTATAGAGCTTTGGCTCCTCTTCCTCTAATTCTTGCTGATCCACATCCAGCAAAACCTCCACCCAGCACTGCCGATCAGAAGAGGAAGTCTGGATATAAAACGGATTCTTCGAGGCAGCCACTCGGCAACTCGTAATGGGTGGTTGCAGGCGATCGAGTTTACTGATCATAACGTTTTAGATGGCGAACTGCTTTCATTCTGGGGTATCCCATGCCTATTGCTAGTCGTGCCTCTTGCCTCCCCCTTAGCTTGAGACTGCTCTAATTCTATCAAAAAGATTATGATTTCTCCTCTTCACGGTCAGAGTGTATCGTACTCCACAGAAACTTGAGAAAAAAACACACAACAATAACTTTTGTATCGTTTACTCACCTATGGATTGCCAACCTTAAATTATGCTACTACACTAAGGACAACCTTATGCTGTTCAGCTCAAATTCCCTTGGCTTTAGCTGAAAAGTTATCACCTACATCGCCACTCCTCACACCACAGATCCTGAATTCTTTAAAGTGCAACTCATTTTGTCATTTCCTATGTTGAACAGACCAGAAAATAACGGATTGATCGATCGGGAATACGATAATCCCCAGGCAAACTCAGAGGCAAAAGCGTCTGTTTTAAACGCCCTTAGCTTATCCCCGTCAGACCCTGAACAGTCTGCCAACTCATTATCGACAGGAAATTGGGTAGATTCAATTGCTTTTATTAATGAAGATACCGTTGGACTATTCCTGAAAGAAATGGCCCGTTATCCCCTCCTGAGTGCAGAAGAAGAAGTTATCTTATCTCGACAAGTTCAAGAGGGAATGGATCTGCAAAAAAAGCAAGAAAAATTTCTAGCAAAGACGGGGAAAAAGCCGACGATTACAGATTTAGCTCGGTCCAGTGGTTTACCGGCATCTGAAATTAAAACTAAACTCAAACATAGCCAAATTGCCAAGCAAAAAATAGTGCGATCTAATCTGAGATTAGTGGTGTCAATTGCCAAACGGTATGTGAATCGAGGAGTCCCCTTTCTAGACCTCATTCAAGAAGGAGCATTGGGATTAAATCGAGCGGCCGAAAAGTTTGATCCCGAAAAAGGCTATAAGTTTTCAACCTATGCCTACTGGTGGATTCGCCAAGGGATCACCCGGACGTTGGCAAACCATGGACGCACGGTAAGATTGCCTATTCATGTGGTGGAAAAGCTGAATAAAATGCGAGTGATGCAACAGCAATTGCGTCAAAAACTCGAACGTAGCCCCAGCGAAGGTGAATTAGCCGAAGCATTGGAAATTTCGATTCCTCAATTGCGGTATTTGCATCAGGTACGCAGGCGATCGCTCTCTCTAAATCATCGATTTGGAGAAGACCAAGATACGGAATTACTCGATTTACTTGAAGATCAAGGAACTCAGTCCCCAGAAACCCTCCTGAGCGAAACTATGATGCGTCAGGAAATCCTATCGGTTCTCAGTGATGTCCTCACCGAACGAGAAAAAGATATTATTTCCTTAAGGTATGGGTTAAGTACGGGAAAACCCTATACTCTAGAAGAAGTCAGCCATTTGTTTAACCTCTCCCGCGAACGAGTGCGGCAAATTCAGACCAAAGCGATGCGGAAACTGCGCCGTCCTCAAGTTGCTCAACGGTTAAAGGCTTGGCTGCGCTAAACCAAAATCGGCATTCTATGCAACTATGAACCCTGGCGATCGCCCGAAGCTCGAGATCCGACTCGCAACCCGCGATGATGTACCCGTCCTGTTCGATTTGATTAGCGCTTTAGCTGAATACGAACAATCATCCAATCAAGTCATTGGGTGCGTGGCGGATCTAGAAAAACACCTGTTTGATCGGTGCTATGCAGAAGCCTTAATTGCCCAGTGGGAAGCAAAAACGGCGGGATTTGCTCTATTTTTCCCGAGTTATTCTACCTTTCGCACCCAACCTGGACTCCACCTCGAAAACCTGTTCGTGTTGCCTCAATTTCGCCGTAAAGGGATTGGTCGTGCCCTGTTAAAATCTTTGGGTGAAATTACCCTAGAGCGTGGTTATGAGCATCTGGAATGGGCAACTCTGGACTGGAATCAATCGGCGATCGCCTTTTACGAATCCATGGGCGCTCAAACTCTGAGCAACTGTTGCCTTTATCGCGTCACGGGTTCAGCATTTACGGATTGAGCCGATTCAATCCACAGAACTCTCTAGATGATGAAGCATCAGTAAAAGAAAAGAATATGATTTCCTTAAGGTATAGCTCAACTGATGAAAAATCCTATACCCTAAAACCTGAACATTGGCATTGAGTGCAACCATGAACCTCGATCAAGGCGATCGCCCGAAACTCCAGATCCGACTCGCAACCCGCGACGATGTAACCATTCTATTCGAGCTAATTGGCGCTTTAGCCGAATACGAAAAATTATCCCATCAAGTCATCGGGTGCGCCACCGATCTGGAAAAACACTTGTTCGATCAACACTATGTAGAAGCCTTAATGGCCCAATGGGAAGGAAAATCGGTAGGGTTTGCCCTCTTTTTCCATAACTATTCCACCTTTCTCACCCAACCCGGTCTCTATCTCGAAGATATTTTTGTCCGACCTGAATATCGCCGTAAAGGGATTGGATCGGCCCTGTTGAGAACTTTGGCAAAAATCGCCCTAGATCGCGGTTGTGGGCGCTTTGATTGGGCGGTATTGGACTGGAATGAACCGGCGATCGCCTTCTACGAACGGATGGGCGCTCAAGTGCTTCCCGACTGGCGAATTTGCCGCCTCACTGGTTCAGCCCTTACCGATTTAGCCGGTTAACAGCCAAAATCTATAGCAAACTCAGGGAAACTGGGAGCATTCCCTATTCCCTGTTCCCTCAAACAACAATTAGGAGTATTGCCCTATGACTATTTGGGTCAACGAACAAATCGATCCCTCTGGCATGATCTATGCTTGCATTGCTTGTTGCGATCAAAAACAAGCACAAGAGTGCCATGACTCCTTCAACAACAACCTCACAGAAGACCAAAAACAAGCCGGATGGAGCGCTCGAATGCATACCGTTTCCTCTTGGGAAGAAGTGCCCGCAAGTGCGCTGAAGTTGAATTAAAACTTGTCGGGATGGGGGAAGAGACAAGAGAGGCAATAGCCAAAACCCAGTTTTATCTTTGGATCGAGGGGCTTTCCAACCGGAAAGCCCCCAATTTTAAATTGCCTTCGCCACTTTTAACTCTTGAAGTTGAGTAGCATCACCGTGCAAGACAACTCCACGATTATTGAAGGCTAAATGGCGGACAATTTTATAAACCGCTTCAATTTCCTCTGGGGCGTTGGCAGCAGTCGCTAATTCTACTAAAGATAAAGCTCCGTCGCTCTCCCCTAAAGCTTTCATAATTTGATTTTGCAACTGGAGAACACTAGCGGCAGCTTTTTTGCCAGCTTCTACCCCAGGTTGGTGATAGGCATTGATATTCACCAAAGTGGCATACAATCCGACCGCCCGCTCATAGAGGGCAATCAATGCCCCTACAGTGCGTGGGGTGACTTCGGGAATGGTGACGGTAATGGAGTCCCGGTTATTTTCGTATAAGGCTTTGCGGGTTCCTTGCAATAGTCCAGACAGATAGTCACCACAGGTAACGCCAGGTTCTACTTCGGGGGAAGGGCGATCGCGGTCTTTCAGAACTTCAATAAAGGTGACAAAGAAATTCGGTACACCTTCGCGCAACTGCTGGACATAGGCATGTTGGTCGGTGGAGCCTTTGTTACCATAAACAGCAATCCCTTGATAGACCGTATTGCCGTCTAAATCCTTTTCTTTACCCAAAGATTCCATCACTAACTGTTGGAGATAGCGGCTAAAGAGCAGCAAGCTGTCTTGGTAGGGCAAAATCACCATGTCTTTTTCTCCTTTACCATTGCCAGCGAAGTACCAGGAAAGGGCAAGCAGAGCGGCAGGATTTTGTTTGAGGGAGGGGATGCGGGTGGCTTCATCCATTTCTTTGGCTCCCGCTAACATTTGGTTGATGTCGATCCCTTGTAGAGCGGCGGGAACTAAACCAACAGCAGAGAGTTCGGAGGTGCGTCCGCCTACCCAGTCATGCATGGGGAAGGTAGCTAACCAATGTTCAGATTTAGCGAGTTGTTCCAGTTTACTCTCATGGCCGGTAATGGCGATAAAGTGGGGGCCATGGGGGAGGTTGGCAGCTTTATAGGCCGCTTTGGCTTCGATCATGCCATTGCGGGTTTCGGGCGTGCCTCCAGATTTGGAGATGATAATGACTAGGGTGGTATTAAGTTTATCTTTGAGTTGGCCTAGGGTACGGTCAATACCCGTCGGATCGGTGTTGTCAATAAAGTGAATATTGAGTTGAGGGGAGGAAGAGGCTAAGGCTTGAGCAACAAATTGGGGCCCTAGGGCCGATCCACCGATGCCAATGGAGAGAATATCAGTGAATTGGGGAGCATTGGGGGGTTTGATGGCTCCGGAGTGGATATCTTGGGCGAAGTGATGAATCGCTTCTAGGGTTTCGTTGATTTCAGCTTTGAGTTGGGGGTTAGGTGCAAGATCGGCGTTGCGTAGCCAGTAGTGCCCCACCATTCGTCCTTCATCTGGGTTGGCGATCGCCCCTGATTCCAGTTTAGCCATTTCTGCAAAGGCTTTGTCAAGCTTGGGCTGTATTTGTGCGACTAGACGATCGTCAAACCTCATTCGACTAATGTCGAGATAAAATCGTAGGCTGTCGTGGGTGTACAGCCAGTCTTGATAACGTTGCCAGAGGGTTGCTGCATCCATAACCAGTCTTCTCCAAAGGGTTGAGGCATTGTCGGCGATCGCCGATCGAAACAAGGTAATCAGAGGTTACTTAAAACTCTCCTAGACACCATACCGTTTAGATCTCCGGTTTGGGTAGAATCCGGAGAAATTTAACAATTTGCCCCATGACGGCGATCGCAATCAGATATTCTCCAATCGTAAAATGATAGAACATCGGCTCTGGGCCAAGTCGATGCAGTTTCGGCAGGTCTTCTAGGCGTTTGAGGCTCAGGAACTCAGTAAATACAAAGCGATAAATTGTTTCATAGCTACTCTTTTCCTTTTTCTGTAACTTTTGTAGATCTTGGAGAAAGCTACGGTGATAGAGCAGTTGGTATTGGGTGGATGATAGTGTGGAGGAGTGAGCCACAGTCATAGGATTTGCACCTGTGCCAGCGATCGAGGATTGGTTTATTATGGATTATTATGGATGATGCAAAAACCCTAGAGCTTCTTCGCGATTCATGAAATCACCGGGTTTGATTGTATCCATGGTTGCGTGCATCATGGTCAGTACATAGACATCTGCACTCAGAGGAGCTAAAAAAGCCCAAACTTGATTTAAGTATTCTTCCGGAAGTCCATCGACGAGATCGTGGATCTGTTGTCGTTTCTTCGTATCAATCATACCCTTGACATAGGAGGTCTGCATTGCCTCCCCCATTCTAACCCCTAGGGCGATCCAATTTCATCTAAGTTGCGAATTACAGGTGTGGGGGGATTAGAGGAACTAGAATTAGGGGAATTAAAGATAGCATTGATGGCTCTCTCCAGGGTGTTAGCCATAACAATTTGGTTGTCATAGGCAACAATCACTCGGACTAAGGTCGGTAAGCTATTTTGTTCGGCTTCCAAATAGAGGGGTTCGACGTAAAGCAAAGATTTTTCAATGGGAATAACGAGGAGGTTTCCCTGAATAGCTTTTGATCCCTGCCGGTTCCAGAGAGAGATTTGACGGGAAATTTCTGGGTCTTGATTAATCAGAGCATCAATTTGTTCTGGCCCATAAACAAGCTGCTGTTTCGAGAATTGATAGAGCAAAAGTTTGCCATAATTTTCTCCATCTGAACGACCCGCTAACCAAGCAATTAAGTTATTGCGACTTGCAGGAGTAAAGGGATGAAGTAAGATGAATTCTTCCCGATTTTCAGTCGGCAACTTCATGATTAAATAATAAGGTTCTACGGTTTGCGGTTGACCGCCATAGATTTCTAGGGGAGAGCGCCATTGATCCTCACGGTTGTAAAACACTTGAGGATCGCGCATATGATAGGTTAACAGTTGATCGGATTGGATGCTAAACAGGTCTACAGGATAGCGAATATGCACCTTAAGGGATTGGGGCATATCGTTTAAACTGCGGAACAGGTTAGGAAAAATTTTGGCAAGGGTTTGAATCATCGGGTCGGAGTCATCGGCGATGAAAAAATAAACCCTGCCATTGTAGGCATCGACGACGACTTTTACGGAGTTGCGAATGTAGTTAAAGGGGAGTTTTTCTGGATCGGAATACGGATAGCGATCGCTAGTCGTATAAGCATCAATAATCCAATACAAATAGTTCTCCTTATTGCTACTGTTGTCCCCACTTAAATCAGTATCGGCAACGACTAAATAGGGGTCTCGATCGAATCGCAGAAAGGGAGCAAGCGCTTGGACTCGCTCAACGATATTACGACGAAATAAAACCTTAGTTTCTGGTGTAAAAGATTGGGTTAAGAGCATTTGCCAATCTTTGAGGTATTTAGCAAACAACCACCGTCTCCAGCGACTGGCGATCGATACGCCCCCTGTCCCATCATAAAAGTTATATTGGTTAGCATCTCCTTGGGGATAATCTAACTCGGGTTCCCTTGAAGGAGTCATAATATAAGTATTGGTCAACTCTCCATAATAAATTCTCGGTTGACCAATGGGAATACTATCGCGAATTCGAGGCTCAGAAATCCAAACGGGAGTGGTTTGTCCTTCGGGACTTTCTGCACCAATATCTTTGACATAATATTCCGGTAAACCGTCGGAGGCAACTGTATTGACTGGGGACATGGTAAAGCCATAACCATGGGTATAGACTAAATGTTCATTGATCCAAGTTTTTGCCTCTTCAGGTACTCCTTCATAATCTAATTCTCGTGGCGCTAAAATGACCTGTTGTTTTTCCGTGCCTTGATAATCTCGCTGGCGGAAAGTATAGCGCTCAATATCGGCATCCAGAAATTTATAATATAAGCGAATTTGTTGCAGTTGCCGGTTGGTTTGTAAGAGGGGGCGAGTATCCCAGAGGCGAATATTATCAAGAGTTAGCTTATTGTTGAGTAAGTCTTGTACGGTTAATTGTCCTTCAGGATTAAACGGATAAACGTCAATTTGGTCTAAATTAAAAGCCGATCGAGTAAATTCAATGGTGCGCTGGATAAATGGAGTTTCTCGTTGCAGCTCGTTGGGTTGAACGATGAGGCGCTGGCTTAGGGCCGGTAGGGCATAGTTGCTCACTCCTGCAATGGTTAAAAAGAGAAGCATCCCATAAATCATTTTCCGCCAAATATCCCGTTTTTTTGCCCAATAGACCGAGCGACCTAAAAGAAAAAAACCATAGCTTGCTGCCAGAATAGACAGCACTTCAATCATCGGTTTTTGGGTATAGATATCGGTAAAGCTGGCTCCATAAATGACTCCGGTGGGGGAATAGAGGAGTTCGTAGCGGGAGAGGACATAACTATAAGCAACGCTAAACATAACTGCGGCACTGATGACTTGCAGATGGCGGCGCTGTTTGGGAGAAAAACCGGGAAAACTCCCCAGGGCTAAACTTCTACCGGATAATAAGTAGATGATGGTAACGGCAAGTAAGGAAAAAACACAGAGAATAACGAGCCAGAATTCCAGGAGATGGAGAACGGGTAAGGTGAAGATGTAGAAGCTAATGTCTTGGTTAAAGAGGGGATCGACTTGATTAAAGGGAGTGGGATTAAAGCTGGTGAGAATTTTGGCCCAATGGCTCGATAAAATTACGCCTAAACCTGTGCTGAGGAAAATGGCGATCGCCAGTAGCGTTCTTTGGGGAATGCACAAGAGGAGAATGGGGAACCCAAGGACAAATAGGGTTTTGACTCCAGAAGAGGGTAGATCTAGAAAGGTGCGAAGAGCTGATTCGGGGCGAAATCGAGGGGGAAGTTCGGGAGTAAGGCTGGCAATATTAAAATCGGTATGCCAATAGGGAAGAATGACTTCTGTATATTGGACAATAATTAATCCTAAAACGAGACTTAAGAGTCCGACGGATAGCAGCAACCCCCCTAGGGGAATGGTTTTGGGATATTGAGGATAAGCGTCTTGTTCTTCTGGGGGTTTGGGATATTTGAGCCGGTTTGCAACCCAGAGATTCCCGCATAGATAGAGGCTGCTGATTCCGAAAATAAGCGTACCAACAATCAGTTGCGTTTTCACCCGGAGGGCAAATTCAGCACGATAACCAAGTTCGTTAAACCATAGTCCTTCGGCGATCAGGTTAGTCGCGATCTCGAAAATAAGCCATCCTGCCAACAGGATAACTAAAATCCAACCGATTTTTGGCGATCGCAGCCACTGCATGTTGATTTAAACCAAGTTCGTCAGTATCAGGAGAGAGGAGTAGGGGCAAAAAAATTTTTGCTTCTACTGGTTCAGTTCTAAACATAATTGGCGGAAATGATCGCCCCGTTGCTCAAAGTTAGCATATTGATCGAAACTGGCGCAGGCGGGAGAAAATAATACTCCTTTGGCTTGATAGTGTTTTGCTAAAACTAAGGAACGGGGAATGGCTCGATCCAAAGTTTCGACCATCTCATAGGAATCATAACCCACCGCTTCTAAGCGTTGGGCAAAATGGGGCGCAGCTTCGCCGATGAGTAAGACTGCCGCCGCTTTAGACTTAATGCGATGCAACCATTGAGTGTCATCTCCCTCTTTAGCTTCTCCTCCTGCAATTAAAATAACGGGAGGCTCAACTGCTGATAAGCCCACTTCTGCCGCATCATAATTGGTGGCTTTACTATCATTAATCAAGTCAATTTGATCGATCGCACCAATGAGTTCTAAACGATGGGGAACGCCGGGAAAATTGGCGATCGCCTCAGCAATGGCTTCGTGTTCAATCCCCGCTAACCGAGCTACAGCGACCGCCATTAATAGATTTTGCTGATTATGCGCTCCCACCATTTTCAAACTGGCAGCGGGTAAAATGGGGTCGCCTTGCACCATCACCCAGCGGTCTTGAATATAAATGCCATTCTGGGGAGAACCGACTAAATGCTGTTTGCCTTTAACGCTCGTCCAATAGGCATCCGGCCATTCTTTGAGACCCCTTTGATGCAAATAGGCATCATCCCCATTAAAAACTTGATGATGCGATCGCCGCAATAACTGCGCTTTAATGTCGTAATAATTGTCCAGAGTTTTATGGCGCTTGAGATGATCGGGGGTAAACGTTGTCCAGACCCCAATTTCCGGAGATAGGGTAGAGGAGGATTCAATTTGATAACTACTAATTTCGGCAATCACCCAATCTGGCCGTTTTTCACCGAGTGCCAATTCACAAGCCGCGTAGCCAATATTGCCGCAGCCGGGGGCATGAAAGCCAGCCTGTTGAAAAATCGCCGCGATTAAAGCCGTAGTCGTGGTTTTGCCATTGGTTCCAGTTATGCCAACCCAAGGAACATCCTTAAGATCTCGCCAAGCGAGTTCCATTTCCCCTAGGATTTCAATGCCTTGCGCTCGTGCTTGCACCAACACGGGAATATCCCAGGGAACTCCAGGACTGACAACAATCCGTTCTGGAAGTGGGGAATCTTCTAGGCTGAAGGAAAAGCCTAGATCGCAGACAATTCCCAGATCGTGAAGGGTTTTCTGTTGTTGGCGTAAAGCATCGGAGATTTGGCGATCGCTCACTTTTACCTGCCATCCTTGACGGTGTAGCAGTTTAGCGGCTCCAATTCCAGATTTACCTAAACCAATGACATGAGCAAGGGGCATATTCTTTTGGGCGGCAGACACAGTTCGTTCTTCATCATAAGCCTTTGTACCATATTCTTCTGTAGTTTTAGGGAATAGGCAATAGGCAATGGGGAACAGGCAATAGAAATACAGCGTTTTGTGCTAGGTAAGAGAGCTATTATTAAGAGTGTCTTTCATATCAAATCGGTTGAATAAATTACGATCAGTCCTAGCGAATAGAACACAGTGGAGTGAACCCATCCGATCGTACTGATGGGCTGTTCTCTATTCCCCAGGGTGTGATATTCTGAGGCTATTGCATAAGTAAGCAAAGAGCAGAGAAAGTGATGGAAAATACACCGGTGTTAGATTGGATTGCGGGAGGATTAGCCATCGCGATCGCGATCGGAGGCTTAGTCATGCTATTCCAAGGTTTATCGGGTTTTAATGAGCAGGATAAAAAGTGAACGATAGCCAGTCAGCTAGGCAAGCTATTCCCTAGCGCGAAGCGCTATAGTTGTTAACTACTGATTCAATTCCTGCATTTTAGCCTCAGCAAACTCGCGGAGCGATCGCGCTTCTTCCGTAGCCGTTGTACCGGTTTTTACTCGATCTAAGTCATAAATAATGCTTTGTAGTCCACTGACGAGTACCCCAGTATTAGCATTAGAAGCGGCTGACTGTTGCCAGGCCGTAATTCTCCCTTTTGCCTGATTTAGCGCTTCGGTAGAACTTTGCTCATTCCGCAGACGAATCCTCGCCATGGCAGCATTTTGACGATATTCAACTAATTTAGTCTGGGCTTGTACATAAGCAGGATTATCATCTTTTACCCGCTCCAACTGCTCGCTTGCCCGATCCCAGAGACCGATAATTTCCTGCCATTGCTCCTCAGGATGGGGGGGATTTTGGGACATTTGGGCTGCTGCCATGCCATACTGAGCCGCTGCTTGGATGAGGGTATCGGTTTTGCCGGTTCCAGCACTGCGTCCAGAAACCTGCTGAAAATCACGCTGATAGGCTTTCATTTGAGCCGCAGACATTCGTCCAGCAACAGTTTGAGGAGGGATGAGATCGAGTTTATCGAGTCCAGCTTGCCAAATGGCGATCGCCTCCTGTTTACTAGCCTCAGAGTTGGCTTGTTGATATTGGCTTTTCCCCTCTTCGATTTGACTAGCTCCCTCTTCCAAAAGCGTTAAAGCATTGTTTTGCTGAAAAACTTTAGCATCCATGCGGGCAACCTGTTGCCGAGCGCCCTTATATTCATCCAGGGTAAACTGCCAACTACAACTAAAAAATGTACAGTAGCGCTGGGGAAAGTAGCCTAAAAACCATACGGGTAAACCATCCAGATGGTTTTGAGCTATAGCGACTTTTTCTGCGCCTAACTCAATATCAGCAGCGCTGGTGGCTTGGTTAATCAGTTGATCCGCTTTTTCCACATTGGCGATCGCTCCCCGATAATCATAATCCATTTTCATATAACTGGGCAGTAGCACGAGGGGAATCGTTTTGGCTACTGGCCAGCGAATCATGGGATAGGGAAGATTGAGAATATAAACCAAACCTGCTAATCCAGCTAAACCCATCACTCCCCAGGACAAATAGCTAAACATTCCAGAGGGTTGATTGGCTTTGGCTGCTTTACGAATCGCTGCATCCCTAAACTCAGGAATCAGATCCTGAATGATCTCCCGTAACTGTTGAGCCGAAACCGGATCTCCCGTTTGTTGTCGTAATCGCTCTAACCGTTTGAGAACTAGCATTTTCACAGGAGCTTGGAGCGGATCATTCCCCACACACCGCTCTAGTTCCCGTACTAGAATAGTATATGCCTTATGATTGAGACGGGCCATCAGATGATTTTTGAGTTCTTTATCACTATTATGGCTGACTTCCGGTCAAAATACTTGCGTAATTTCCGTAATTTTTGGTAGATAAAAACACTTGCAATTTCATACAATTAATCAAGGCGTTCTATCGAACATCCATTTTAATTAATTGTGTCCCAACCTAGGAGTTATCCTAGTGATGCTCCTACTGTGCAATCCTTTGCCATATTAGGGTATGTTGAAGTTCTTCCGTTTGCTCCAATCCACTGAAACCTCTTTTCGTCGCATTCTCATGGGACGGATTTTGCTGATGACGATTCCCGTTTTACTTTTACTTCAATATGCCACCTACCGTAAAGCGCGTTCGAGTTTACTAGAAACGGCTCGGTATAATATTATTGAAAGTGCCATTGAAAAAGGCGATCGCCTCGATCTAAGTATCAAAGCTCTGACCGATCAAGTAAAAACGGCCAGTGAAAGTGGAATTTTGCAATCAGGGGACTTGTCCACAATAGATCCCTACCTCAACGAGCTAAGTCAACGTTTTTCTAATTCTGTGGTGTGTTTACAACTACACAATTCAACCGAAGATAAATTAATTTCTAATACCTGTGAAGGAGATGAAATCGGAAACTTAGACCCTGAAAAAATCGCTCAAAAACCCGATGAACGATTTTCGACTCATGTAGAAGTTAAGTTACTCTTAGAAGCTCTACCATCTGCTTTCTATAATTATGGTAAAGATAAACTCCATTTTTTAATTAATGCGCCAGTTTACGATCCTTCTGGACAACCCCAATCTAATCTAGTTATTGAAGCGACTGTTCCCCTCCAACAAAATCAAGATCGAAAATCCTTATCCGGCTATACAGTAATCATTAATGAAGAAGGAACAATCATTGCTCATATCGATCCCACTCGAATTGGGACTAATATTAGTGAGCAAAAAAACAAAAATCTTAAATCTAGATTAGACTCTATTATCCGATCGGCTACAGGAGGAAAAAGTGATTTTCTCCACTTACCTGGATTCGATCAAAGTCGTCGAGAAGTGATTGCTGGATATACAGCTATCCCTAATCCAACGACGACTGGCTCAACCAATGGTAAATGGGTTGTTTTAGCGGTCACCCCCCTTGAACACGCTCTCTATGGCCTTCAGGAAATTCGGCAAACGTTAATTAATTTAGTTTTAGGATTGATTGCAGCTAATTTAATTGCAATATTAGTTTTATCCCGCTCTTTAGTTACTCCAGTTGAACAACTAGGAAAATATGCCCAAAGTGTTGAATGCAGTGTTTCCCCGGAAGCCATTCCCCAGAAATTCAAGATTCATGAGTTTAATCAACTGGCTAAAGCCCTCAATAGTATGGTAGCACGGTTAACCAGTTGGGCAGAAGAACTAGAAGTTGCTTGGCAAGAAGCGAAAAGTTCTAATCAGCTCAAAAGTGAGTTTTTAACAAGTATTTCCCATGAATTAAGAACGCCTCTCAATGCGATTATTGGATCGGTTCGCTTGGTTAAAGATGGCTTCTGTGATGATAAGGAAGAAGAATTTGAGTTTTTGCAACAAGTGGATAATGCTGCCCTCCATTTACTCTCAATTATTAATGATATTTTGGATTTATCTAAGATTGAAGCAGGTAAACTATCTCTAGAGTTAGCCCCCGTGGATTTAAATCAGATTCTTAAAGAGGTGATCGATATTGAATCAGCTCCGATACAATCGAAAGGCTTATCTTTAAGTTATGAAAGTATTCCTGACTCAATTCCGATCGCTGCGGATGCAGATAAACTGAAGCAAGTTTTCATGAATATTATCGGCAATTCAGTTAAATTTACTGAAGAGGGAGGAATTACGATCAAAGTGGAGAGAATTAAGCTCCATCTGGAGGCAAATTCTAACGGCAATAATTTGGCCCGATCGCAGGTGAGAATTGCAATCAAAGATACGGGAATTGGCATTGATCCTTCTGCTCAATCCAAGCTGTTTCAACCGTTTGTCATGGCTGATGGAACTCGGACTCGTAAGTTTGAAGGGACGGGTTTAGGATTGGCGATTTCTCGGAATTTGATTGAGATGATGGACGGTAAGATTGCTCTGTATAGTGAGGGAGATGGACAGGGAACAACGGTGGAAATTGTGTTGCCTTTGATTGATGTGCAACAATTGGAGCGATCGCAGGCTTTGAAAACTGAAGTGTGAGTGCAGATCGGATTAGGATTTGACCACGATAAAAACGGCGATCGCTAGCAGAAAATAGCCAAAGCCTTTCTCTAGTTGCTTTCCAGGCACAAACTGAGTTAAATATGACCCCAAAATAATTCCTGTACTTGCAGCAACAATGAAGGAAAACACCAAAGGTAAATTAATCGGGATCTGACTGCTCAGATATCCCCAAAACCCGGTTACTGATTGAAACGAAATCACCAACAGAGATGTCCCGATCGCCTCTTTCATGGGAATCTGAATCAATAAAACCAACGCTGGAATGACCAAAAAACCGCCGCCAATCCCCACAAATCCGGTCACTAATCCTACACTGAAGCCAGCTAAGGGAATGAGTATAAACCTCTGCCAAAGTCCTGAAACTTGGCGAGCTTTCAGTGTCTCTTCACTCTTTTGCGTGTGACTCTTCTGAATCATTAAAATACTGGCCGTCACCATCATAGCGACAAAACCCATCAGTTGTATCGTGGGACTCACCATGGGTTGAGTCGCAATTTTAGCGCCTAGATAGGAACCCACCATAGCTGGAGGTGCAAACATTGCTGCTGCTTTGAGGTTCACATGACCCGATCGCCAATGGGACATGACTCCAATGAGACTGACGCTACCGACAATAGCTAACGTCATGGCGATCGCTGATTTCGTCTCTACTCCCATCACATACATTAACACTGGCAGAGCTAATACTGAACCGCCACCACCAATTAAACCCAAACTCAAGCCCATACAAACGGCCAAAGCATGTCCCACCAGATTCACGACCATCTGATTTTCCTCATTGCTCCTGACTCTTTACTGATTCCCCCTCTACCAGCAGAGAGAGAAATCCACTCTAAACTTGCTGATTAGACCTCTGGCATAAGTGGGAAGAAAATAAAGAGTAATGTACTAATTTTATAGACTATTGCTAGAGTTCCTATTACCGGACTTCTTACCGAATTCTATTGTAAGGTAATTTTGCCAATAACTGAGCCATCATACAGGTATTACTCATTCCGGCAAACATCAATCCTGCTCCCACAAAACCACTTAAAAACAAGAAACCGGGAGCCACAAATACCCCCAATAAAGTTCCAGTTAACACCAAAGAACCGGCTACAATTTGAACCTGACGCATCAGGCTAATCGGAGCCTTGGGATTAACATGGGTCGGATATCCCTGTTGCTTCCATTCCTCTAATCCTCCTCCTAGGTGGGTCACCTCTTCAAATCCTGCTAGAAAGAGCTTTTGGGCAGCCGTGGCTGAACGATTTCCTGTTTCGCAATAGAGAATGAAGGGTTTGGTGTAATTGGGGAGAAAATCATCCGGATTAAAACGAGATAAGGGTCGAGAAATAGCTCCTGAAATGCGCTCGCCAGCATATTCACTTGGTTCGCGCACATCAATGAACTGAATCCGATCTTTTTCCCACAATTCTTGTACCGAAGAACTGTCAATTGATTGTAGTTTATCTTGCAGATTTTGAGGGGTAACCATAGTTGATTAAATTTGACTCAGGAAAGGATTAGATAGAGACTTCATTAAGCTACGGCCGGCACTTTCCCGCATCTTTGATTCGCAGGAACTGCTTCGGCGATTTTTTTCGGGTTGGGTAAATTTAAACTTTGCATGAGGGCGATAAAACTCTCACGAGTGTGACCGGCTAAACGAGGATTGAATTGTTTTTCTTCGCCAATGGTAGAAACCGTGCAGCCTTTATAATCATGACCAGGATAGACTTCTGTGGGGTCGGGAAGCGTAAATAACCGTTGAGTAATGGCATCATAGAGCAGACCGGGATCGCCGCTTTGGAAGTCGGTACGACCACATCCTCGAATGAGCAGAGAATCACCCGTAAGCACTTTGCGTCCATTCACCAGATAGGCCATGTGACTATCGGTATGACCCGGAGTGGCGATCGCCTGAATCTCAATGCCTCCAACTTGTAATAATTCCCCATCAGTCATAAAGCGATCGGCACAGAGGACTCCAGCCTGTTGAGGAACTAGGGATGTACAACCGGTCACTTCCCGAAGCTGGCCGCTCCCGGTAATATGGTCAGCATGAATATGGGTTTCTAGGCAATAGCGGAGACTTAACCCTAACTCCTGCAACAGCTTCAGGTCACGATCCACTTGCTCTAGCACCGGATCGACCAATAGGGCCTCTTGAGTCTTCAGATCGGCTAACAGATAAGTATACGTGCTGGTTTCTGGATCGAATAATTGACGAAATAGCATCCAAGTCTCCTTTATTCACGCTTAACCAAAATTATATCACTATTTAGAGATTTAGCAAACTAAAAACATCCTAGTGGTTTACTCCCCCACTCTCTCCTTTGTAATCCCAACATCAATTTATGCTAGAATCAGCCAGGCTTCTTGCTCAAAGGTATCAACTATCCGATTACAGCCTTGATTGATTCCTCGACTGAATCTCACTCAGAGGTAGATTCTCCTTACATTCATCGGTGCATTGAATTAGCCCGCCAAGCCCTTGGGCGAACCGCTCCAAATCCCCTTGTGGGAGCGATAGTGGTGGCGGACAATCAAATTGTGGGGGAAGGCTTCCATCCCCGCGCTGGAGCTAGCCATGCTGAAGTGTTTGCCCTACAAGAGGCGGGCGATCGCGCCTGGGGAGCAACTGTCTATGTGAATTTAGAGCCTTGTAATCATTATGGCCGCACTCCTCCTTGTACAGAAGCTCTAATTGCCGCGGGAGTAAAGCGAGTGGTGGTGGGGATGGTAGACCCCGATCCGAGGGTGTCTGGTGGAGGTATTCAACGGCTCAGAGAAGCGGGAATCGAGGTTAAGGTGGGGGTAGAAGAAAAAGCGTGTCAGCAACTCAATGAAGCATTTATTCATCGTATCCGCCATCAACTCCCTTGGGGCATTTTTAAGTATGCTATGACATTAGATGGAAAAATCGCTACAACCACAGGTCATAGCCAATGGGTCACTGGAGAAGCCTCTAGGCGGTGGGTACATCAATTGCGAGGGACTTGTGATGCAGTGATTGTAGGGGGGAATACAGTCAGAAAAGATAATCCCCAATTAACTACCCATGGAGTCGTGGATCGCAATCCGGTACGGATGGTGATGAGTCGTTCTTTGAATTTACCGCGATCGGCGCAATTGTGGGAGTGGGTTGCACCAACCGTGGTCTTAACGGAGCAAGGCGCTAATCCCCAATTACAGACGGAGCTGGGCAACTGGGGGGTTGAAGTGGTGGAATTTCCCCAACTAACTCCCAGAGCTGTCATGGAATATGGATATCAACGGGGATTTTTATCGGTGTTATGGGAATGTGGAGGACAACTGGGAGCGCAGGCGATCGCCTCTGGAATGGTGCAGAAAGTTTATGCTTTTATTGCACCCAAAATTATTGGGGGCGATCGCGCTCCTTCTCCCGTGGGCGATTTAAGATTAACTCAAATGACTGAAGCTCTAAGTTTAACGGGTATTCAGTATCAATCTTTAGGCAGCGATATATTAATTGAGGGTTATCTCGTTAACCGCGATTCGCTCTAAGCCTTAAAAATGGGAACTATTGCTATTCGTGCCTCTTGCCTTCTCCTTGACCCTATGCTTAGAACCTTAACGGGTGACCCTTACCCATTACCCATTACCACGCGAAGCGCTATATGCTCGAATTAGTCATTAGTAGTTTATTTTTCAGTAGCTTGGGATGTCAATTGCTGATGATGGGCAATAGTATTCATCGCAGTTATATCGAAATCCAGAAACGGAATGAGGAGGAGGAAGAAGTTTTGACCCATTACGAACCCAAAGAACACTTTGGTACAGAAGGACAAGGGAATCAGAATGGTTCAGCCAAAGCACGCGGATGGGAATTCAAGATTGTGCGAGCCAATAGTGATTTATTTCGCAATCCGACTATATTGCATCAACTTTGTCGTGAAGAATCCCAAGCCGGTTGGATTTTGTTAGAAAAACTTGATGATCGCCGAGTCAGATTTCGGCGAGCGATCGCAGCTCGACAGAAAATTCGCCCAGAAACCCTCTCCTTTGACCCCTATCGATGCCACTATGGATCGTCCGGTCACTCTAAAATTTGGTTCGCCACCCTTGCCTTCCTCCTCGCCCTGATGATTCCCGCCTATGCTGGATACTGGGTAATGTCTCAATATCTGAATCAATCCCCACCTGAAAGCGCTCCCCTGCCCGAATTTCTACCTAAATGAAAATCCCAGTTTTTATTCACTCTGCTATAGTAGAATCGTGCTTAATCTAAGGTCTAAGTCTATGCAGACTGACCGGAACAGTTGACCTTTGATGCCTTACCCTTGAATTTACTCGATTAAAGGTGGAAATCATGAAGAATGTTCTCAAGATAGTTGCGGCTTCAGTCTTAGCGACTGTAGCTGTTGTCGCTTCTCCCTTAGCTCTCAAAGCCCAAGATCGTATCCCCAGCATTCAGGTAGACTACTATCGGAAAACAGCTTTCCAAGAACTCTACGGTGGCAAATATATTGGCCCTAGAGAATATGTAACCACATCACCGACCGGCAAAGTATTGCCCTTGCGGTTCAGCTTACCGATTGAAACTGCAATTTTCCAAGATACCAGCATTAGCTCTAATACCCCAATCACAGATGCTTTTGGAGTCACCAGTGATACGAGCGAACTGATTCGCTGGGCGGAAACGATTGGTGAATGTTTGCAAGAAAAACCCAGACTTGTACGAGTGTTAACTGGAAATACCATTTACATCAACGATGTTGAGGGTTCCATTGTTGAGAATGCCAATGGCGTTCTTGTTTGTCCCCGATAAGGGAAAAGCAAGCCGATCTCTTTACTCCTCACCACTTTTCAAACCCCAGGGCTGTTTCATTCTTCCCTGAAAAATGAGACTCCAGACACTCCAGGCACTCCAGACTCGTTACAAAATTTGTGATAAGAATTTCTGTGTTCGTTCCTCCTTGGGGTTGTTAAAAAATTCATCAGGGGTTGCTTCCTCCACTAAGACCCCATCAGCCATTAACACCACTCGATCCGCAACTTCACGGGCAAACCCTACTTCATGGGTAACACAAACCATGGTCATACCGCTTTGAGCAAGCGATCGCATTGTATCAAGTACCTCGCGTACCATTTCTGGATCGAGGGCTGAAGTGGGTTCATCAAAGAGCATGATTTTCGGTTGCATCGCCAGAGCGCGGGCGATCGCTACCCGTTGCTGTTGTCCTCCCGATAACTGTCCGGGGAATTTCTTGGCTTGCTCCAAAATTCCTACTTTTTCTAAGAGCTGTAGAGCAATTTCTTCGGCTTTTTCCTTCTTCCAACGCCGTACCCAAATCGGCGCTAAGGTTACATTTTGCAAAACCGTTAAATGAGGGAATAAATTAAACTGTTGAAACACCATCCCCACTTCGCGCCGCACCGCATCAATATTCTTTAAATCGTGGGATAATTCAATCCCATCAATAATAATTTTTCCCTTTTGATATTCTTCTAGAGCATTAAAGGTGCGGATAAACGTCGATTTCCCGGAACCACTCGGCCCCATAACAACGACCACTTCGCCTTTTTGAACGTCTAAGCTCACCCCTCGCAGGACATGGAATTTATTACTGGCATACCACTTATGAACCTCTTGGGCAATGATGGCGGGTTCGGTGTCCACAGGAGTTGGATTATCTTGAGATTTAATGAGAGGATCGGAATGGGTCATGATGATAGGGAATGGGGAATAGGGAATGGGGAATAGGGCGGGTTTAGTCAGGTTATCTGCGAGTTTCCTAGCTTTGGGATAACCCGCCCCTACAACACGATCGATTTATTAGCGGTGTTCTGTATTCAGTTTACCTTCTACCCATCGACTGGCAGCCGACATGGCATAACAGAATACCCAAAAGAGAACTCCAACAAATAGATATACCTCTGAAAAGCGCCCCAGAAATTTGGGGTTCGCTAAAATCGAGTTACTAATTCCTAATAATTCTACCAAGCCGGTAATCGCCAACAGGGTCGTATCTTGAAATAGGCTAATAAATTGACCCACCATAGCTGGAATCACAGCTTTCAGGGCTTGGGGGAGAACAATTAGAATCAAGGTTAAAGGAGTACTTAAACCTAGGGCCCGTGAGGCTTCCGCCTGTCCCTTGGGAATCGCTTGTAGACCTCCTCGCACATTTTCCGCTAAGTAAGCGGAGCTAAACAAGGTTAAGCCGACGATCGCCCGAATCACCCGATCGGGACGCATTCCTTCGGGGAGAAATAGGGGAATCATGACCTGGCCCATAAATAAAATAGTAATCAGGGGAACACCGCGGATAATTTCAATATAAGCAATACTGAGGGCTTTGACCACGGGTAAGGAGCTACGTCTTCCTAAAGCAGCAATTAAACCGATGGGAAAACTTAAGGTAATGCCGACAATAGCCATGAGAACGGTGAGCAATAGGCCTTGCCATTCATTGGTTCCCACAGGGGTTAAACCCAGTCCTCCACCAATGAGCCACAGTCCGATTAAAAATACGCCAAACCAGCCAAAGGAAACCCATTTTCCGAGAGCTGGTTGAACGTTCCCGACTTGTTGGCCGATCCAAGCGCTACCGGCGATCGCCACCAAACACCCTACTAATAAGGCACGATAGACAATGGGAGTCGGAGTGATCACGCATCCTAGGGCAGCGATGCCTAAGCCGATGAGAATATTACGGCTAAAGAGGGTGAGCGATCGGACAATTACGCCCCAAGATAAGCCAGAAAAGACACTAATTAGAGCGACTAAAATCCATAAGCGCCAGTATTCTTCACTGGGATAGCGACCGACCATCAATAGGTGGAGATTTCGCGGGATCACATCCCATTGAGCATCGGTGAATGACCAGGAGAGAAAATTATAACCTAGGGCGATTAATCCCCCTAAAATAATGAAAGTGATTAAACCGTTATACCAGGGACTAAGCAAATTATTTTTAATCCAGTTTACCGGAGTATCGCGCATCTCCGGTGGCGGTGCCATATCGGTTAAGTTACTAGGTACAGAAGTCATGTTAATGGATAATTAATTTTTGATTTCTTCCTGCTTTATGTTGGCAATCGTCGATCTCCCTCTCTCCCTATCCTCAAATCATCTCTCTTGTAGTTGCACCACGCGGTTGATTTGGTTCATTCCTAAAGAAATGATCAAATTCATCAGCAAATAAGTGACCATGATAATGAGCATCACTTCTACGGGTCGCCCGCTTTGGTTGTAGGTTGTATTGGCTACATTGTAGATTTCCGCGTAGGCGATCGCCGCTCCCAAACTGGAGTTTTTAGCCAAGTTCATGTACTGACTACTTAAGGGGGGAATAATCACTCGTAGAGCTTGGGGAAATACCACCAAACGCATCATTAAACCCGACTGCAAACCCAGGGCACGCGCGGCTTCCCATTGTCCTTTGGCTACAGCTTGAATCCCGGCTCGGACAATTTCGGCAATGAAGGCAGCCGTATACAACACTAAGCCTGTCAGCAAGGCGGCGAATTCTCCAGTCAGGCGCAACCCTCCGGTAATCTGACCTAGCTCAATTTCCGTCGGTTTTTCCCATCCAAAGGCAACTGTAATAATCAGTAGGGCAACCATGCCAATAATCCACAAGGCCGTTAACTGGGGTTTTCCAGAACTTCCCCGTTCCACCATGGACTTAATCCGTATTTTCCACAGGACAACCGCTGCGATCGCCAATCCAATCAACACACTGCACCAAATCGCTAGAGACCAACCCATCTTTGGCCAAGGGAGAAACACCCCTCGGTTACTCAAGAACGCGAGTCCCATCACCTCTATACGATCTGTGGGTCTGGGCAACTTAGAAAAAACGGCCCGATACCAAAAAAACAACTGTAAGAGCAGGGGCACATTGCGGATCAACTCCACATAAACTTCGCTTCCCTTTCGCAGTAACCAATTATTAGAAAAACTGGCAACTCCCACGGCAATTCCCACTAATGTTGTGAGGATAATGCCAGAAATAATGATCCGTAGGGTATTGACCAACCCAGCTAATAAAACCCGGCCATAGCTGTCTCTGGCTGGATCGTAAGGAATGATACTTTCTCCAATGGCAAAGGAAGCTTGGGTATCCAAAAAATCAAACCCGAACTCTATGCCCGCTCGTTGGAGGTTATTGGAGACATTATAGGTTAATAGACTAATAACAGAAATAACGATCGCGATCGCCAAAACTTGGAGCGCGACTCGCCAAAATCGATCATCACGCCACAAAGGAATCGTATGCTCATTTGCCGAGGTCATAACAAGAACAGATTAAATGGGAGAACTTAAGACTCGTCACCCATGATCGCATCACAGGTGACGGCTAACTGTTTACCGATAACTAAATTTATCGGAAAGGAGGAGAATAGAGCAATCCTCCACGATTCCAAAGGTCATTTTGACCCCGATCTAACTGAAATTGAGATTCCTTACCCAAATTGCGCTCGTAAACTTCACCGTAGTTCCCAACGGACGAAATCACATTAACCATGAAATCATTATCGAGTTCTAAGCCTGTTCCCAAATCACCTTCAACGCCCAAGAAACGGCGAATGGTGGGGTCTTCACTTCCTTTGCTTTGTTCGACATTGGCTTGAGTAATTCCCAACTCTTCTGCTTCAATCAAACCGTAGGTTACCCATTTAACCACGTCAAACCAGGTAGAATCATTATTAAGGGTTACAGGGCCGAGGGGTTCTTTCGACAGGGTGACCTCCAACAGGATATGCTCCTCTGGATTCGGTAAGGTACTGCGACGAGCAATCAACTGCGATTTATCTGAAGTCATTCCTTCGCAGCGTTCTTCTGCATAGGCTGCATAAGCTGGGTCAGCCTGTTGGAAGGTTACGGTTTCAAAAGTAACTCCTGCTTCCCGCATATTATCGGTTAAGTTCAGCTCGGTAGTCGTTCCCGCTTCTACGCAAACGGCTTTACCTTCAAAATCTTCCAGGGAGGTGATATCACTATCTTGACGCACCATCATGCCTTGTCCATCATAGAATGTGGTTGGTGCAAATTCTAGACCAACGGTCGTATCTCGGCTGGTTGTCCAAGTCGTGTTTCGAGAAAGCATATCCACTTCACCACCCGCTAGGGCAGTAAAGCGTTCTGTAGAATCAAGGTTCCGATATTCTACTGCATCTGGATCGCCCAAGACAGCGGCAGCTACAGCTTTACAAACATCCACATCAATTCCTGAATATTCTCCGGTTTCATCCACAAAGCTAAATCCAGGAATACCACCATCTACCCCACAGATTAGGGTTCCGCGATTTTTCACGACATCCAAACGACTTTGGGATGCCGAGTCTGAAGACTCTCCATCTCCTCCTCCATCAGCGTTATCAGACGGGGGAGGGGCGCAAGCTGCCAAGGGGAGAGCTAGCAATAGAACCGACATTAATAAAGATTGCCACTTAGCCATATGTAAAGGGTTTCTCCTCACTGATAGACAGTCATCTTGAAGCAGCCACTTTGCTTAGAGTGGCTTCAAGTTTTCTTAAATTTTATCTTTAAGATATTAGCAGCATCTGCTAGATTTGGTATCAGCAGGAGAAATTTTTGCGTGTTCTAGAACACCTCTTCAGGCGATCGCCGTTTGATCGCCAGCCTAAGTTCTGCCTGATTATTGAGGCGCTGTCACCAGGAGAACCGTGTTAAAGCGGGACTTTAAGCTATTCCTTATGGCAAGAGTTCGGGGGACAGGCGCTCTTGAGCTAAATCCCGAATCAGGGCACAACGGGATTCTATATAGTGAGAGAGTAAATCTGCTTCTTCTCCATTGAGCGATCGCTCTTGAGCCATATTACCCAATAGCCATTGTACCAGACTCGCGTCATCAAGTCTCAATAACCGTTGAGGCTGAGTCGTTTCAATCAGTGACCAGAGCTGACGTAGCAGATGGGGAGTCATAATGATGCCTCCTTAAGGATTTCTTTATAATCATACCTACTTTAAACCTATAACTCACCGGTTTGACACAAGATCCCATCAAAGGTAGTGAACCTTAACAAAATGATTCATAACTTGACACTCCCATGAGTCCGAAGGTTTAACTGTTAAGATCGAGTTTACACATCATAATTCTGAGGATACATTAAGACTCGCGGGCAATGACCCCACTAATTAACCATAATGCTATACAGCGCTTGGTGCTGTGGTGGGAAGGGGCATATGGGGATGGGAAAATAGGAAGAGTCAACAACAGAATTGGCTGCGTTTTTAGCGCTTCTAGTTAGGATTACAAACCCTTATTCATGTAGTTCATAGCACAGCAAAGATAAATGCTGCTATACTAGTGACTATAAGTACTGTAACAATCCGTAAATACCATTGTTTAATGATCTCGACTAAAACCGCCTCTAGATTTTGGAGAAAAAGTTTATTTGTTAGAACTTACTCAAAATTTCCATTACAGCAAAAAATCAGTGTTCCATTTGTTTGTACCTTCTTAGTCCTATGGATTTCGGGAACAGTTAGTATTGGTTATTACTTTTTGAAATACTTGGAGAGAAGGCAACTTCTAGAAGTAGATAGTATATCTGCATTGATGGTAAAACAATTCCAAAATGAAACCGAAGAACTACGTGTAGAAGCCAAACTTATAGTTGAAACAGAAGATATTCGTAAAGGAGTGGAAAACTTCAACGAAGATCTGTTACTACAATATTTACTGCCCTTAAAATTTTTATTAGAAGTCGATCTAATTCAAGTCATCGATATTCAAAAAGAAACCTTAATCAACTTCAAGATAAATGAGATTAGCAACGCCAAAGTCGATCGTGAAGTTGCTATTTCACAAGCCATAAGTGGAGCAAGTATTTCCACAATAGTCAGTGCAAAAGACAAAGCCAATAATACTGTATCACCAGTTTTGATTGGGACGGCACCTATCAAGTCGAATCAAGGGATTATTGGTGGCGTAATTCTTGGGCGCATTATAAACTTTGATTTCCTGAGTGAAATAGCTCAAAAAAACCAGGTATCAATAGTTATCTTCCAAGACCATAAAATTGTGGCTTCGAGTTTACCAGAAGTCAAGAAATTTGTCTGGCTACCACCGCCTGAAAATTCCCTGAGTAATTTTGAGGAATCGATCGTAAAAATTGGCGATCGCACTTATTTAGGAACAACCGTTAGTCTCCCAGGAATTTACCAGTCTCAATTGCAATTAGTGATCATTTCTTCTCTAGAGGGTCTAGAAAAGACCCAAACAGTTTTTTTTATTCGTCTATTTTTGTTTTCGTTGGTGGGATTGACTGTCGCAATAATTGTGGGTTATTTTGTCTCTAAATTAATCGTTTTTCGGATTACTTTCATGACTGAAGTAACTCAAAAAATTGCTTATCAGAACTTATGGGTTCAGTTGCCTGTCTATTATAATGATGAGTTAGATCGATTGGCTCATTCTTTTAACATCATGTCTAATAAGTTACAAGAAAAAGAAGAGAATATGGAGAACAAACTAAAAACAAAAGTAGAGCAATTGGAAGAAACATTGCAAGAACTTCACTTGACTCAAGCTCAACTGATTCAATCTGAGAAAATGTCTAGTTTAGGGCAAATGATCGCTGGAATAGCCCATGAATTTAATAATCCAGTCAACTTTATTTATGCCAATATTCAACCGGCTATTGATTATGTAGAGGATTTGCTTGATGTCATAAGTGTCTATCGAGACGACTGTCCCGAATCTACTCAAACTATCTCCGAAACTCACTTGGATATAGATCTTGATTTTGTCGTCAAGGATTTTCGCAGTTTATTAACTTCAATTAAAAGTGGAGCAGAACGGATTAGTACAATTGTCAGAAGTTTACGAACGTTTTCTCGGTTAGATGAATCAGGGGTTAAGCTGATCAATATCAATGAAAATCTAGAGTCGACGCTGTTAATTTTGCAACACAGAATTCAGGAGACTATGCAAGCGGGAACCATTCCTAAAAGAGAAATAAAAATTATTAAAGACTACAAAAGATCCCCCTGGCTAACCTGCGATCCAGGACAATTAAATCAGGTATTTTTGAATTTAATTAATAATGCGATCGATGCTTTGGACGATCTAAGATTAGATACAGCAAATTCTAACATTCCTCAAATTGTGTTCAAAATAGACTGCACCGATCTCTCGTCAGTTCAAATCACAATTTCGGATAATGGTTGTGGCATCAGTGAAGAAGTTCAGGATAAGATATTTGATCCCTTTTTTACCACCAAACCCATCGGAAGTGGAACGGGTTTGGGATTATCAATTAGTTATTCCATCATCGTCGATCGCTGTGGAGGAACCTTGAAGTGTCATTCTACTCCAGGAGTGGGAACTGAGTTTATCATTGAACTACCGCTAGAGGAGTAATATAGTCTTGTGTGCTAGGGAATAGGGGATGCACAAGGTGCTGTATCTTATAGTGGTTAGTCAGACAAAAGGAGGTATCGGATGAAACGAAAGAATGCCAAGATAGGATGGATCGGACTCTTAGCCGGAGCCATGTTGATCGGCTGTACTGCTGGCGATCGCTCTTCATCTTCCCAGAGTACTATCACAATTGGCGGATCGTCAGAAGCTTATCCCATGTTAGAACTGTTGGCAGATGCTTACGATCGGGAGAATGTTGAGATTGTCTTTATGTCCAGTAGCCAAAGTAGTGGAGGTCTAAGTGGGGTGCGAGATAACATTTTGGATATTGGGGCAATTAGTATACCAGTCACTGCCATAGAAAAAACCGAAAATCTTCAATATATACCGTTGGTTCGCAATGCCGTAGTCTTGATAGTCAACGAACAAGTTCAAGGACTCGACACTTTAAACACTGAGGCAGTTCAAAATATCTACAGGGGTGGGATTACTAACTGGAAAGAATTGGGCGATATCGATGGCGACATTATCCTCGTTGATATACCAGAAGATGAAACAGAAAAGCAACTTTTACGAGAACATTATTTAGGGCAAGACCTGACGATTACTCCCCAAGCAGTTTTATTTGAAGATGATGATGAAATTGTGGAGGCAGTAAGTATAACTCCTTATAGTATCGGACTGATCGCCTACTCCGAAGAACTCGAAGACTTTTCAGTAAAGAGCCTTGCTCTAGATGGAGTTGCTCCTACCCTAGAGAATATTCAGAATGAGCAATATAAGATGGTTCAAACGATTGGTATTGTTGCCTTGGATCAACTTAAACCGACAACTGAAGATTTCCTTAATTTTATCTCCACTCCAGAAGCGCAAAGTATACTGGAGTCGAATGGCTATATCTTAGCCGATCCCAAATTCTAATCTATAGAACCCATTTGGGATCTCTGACTAAATCAACCCTGTTCCCCAGAACAAAAGGCTTGAATCTACCTCATAAGAGCGGAAACTACTGCATTGAATGATTGCCCGTGAACCCCCCCCTAACTTTTGGGTCAAAACTCTACTGTGTAGAACCTACTCAAAGTTACCCTTACAACAAAAAATCAGTATTCCCTTTGCTTTTGTGTTCTTAGGACTATGGCTTTTGGGGACAGTTAGCATTGGTTATTACTTTTTAAAACACTTAGAGAGACGGCAACTCAGAGAAGTTGAAAGTGTAGCCGCTTTGGTTGTACAACAATTCCAAAATAAAACTGAAACACTGCGTTTAAATGCCACAGTGACAGTTGAATCAGCAAATATTCTCGAAGGATTGGAAAATGCCCACGAAATTTCATTGTTACAACGTTTATTACCCTTAAAGCTTTTGTTGGATCTCGATCTGGTTCAAGTCATTGATATTCAAGGTCAATTATTAGTGGATTTGAAACTCAATAGGATTAGTCACTCTAAAATTAATCATGAAGTTGCGATTTCACAGGTCATGAGTGGAGTGAGTTTTTCCACGATCGTCGATACAGAAAATAAGGTGAATCCTTCGGCTTCCGTTTTAATTGCAACTGCACCTATTAAATTGCATCAGGGAATTGTTGGCGGTGTGATTATTGGGCGTATTATAAATTCTAAATTCTTGAGTGAAATTTCCCAAGGAACAAATACATCAATAGTGATATGTAAAAACAATAAAGTCATTGCGTCTAGTTTGCCCGAAGCAGAACAGTTTTCCTGGCGACCTCCTCCGGAAACTCCCCGGAATACTTTCTCAGAATCAGTGATCGAGCTTGGAGATCGATCTTACTTAGGAAAAACGGTTTCTATCATTGAAATGAATCAGTCCCAATTGCAATTGGTTGTTCTTTCTTCTCTACATGCTCTCGAAAAGGCAAAACAGAATTTTTTAATTGGACTGGTGCTATTTTCTGTTGTGGGATCGGTAATTGCAATCCTTGTCGGTTATCTTCTCTCTGGATTAATGGTCACTCGGATTAATTCCGTAACTCAAGCGACTGAAAAACTGGCCAATGATAACTTATGGGTTAAGTTACCTGTCCTTTATAACGATGAGTTAGATCGGCTGGCTAAAGCCTTTAATCGGATGGCTAAAAAATTAAAAGATAGAGATGAGGCTTTAAAAATAAAAGTCGAACAATTGGAAGAAACTCTGCAAAAACTATACTTCACCCAATCCCAATTAATTCAATCCGAAAAAATGTCTGGTTTGGGTCAAATGATTGCTGGTATTGCCCATGAGTTTAATAATCCAGTAAATTTTATTTATGCTAATATTGAACCGGCCATTCATTATGTAGATGACTTATTATATTTGCTCGATCTGTATAAAGAGGAATATCCCAATCCTCCTGCAAGTATTGCTGATACTCTAGAGGATATAGACTTTGATTTTTTGATTCAAGACTTTCATGATTTATTAACCTCAATTAAATCAGGAGCTGAACGGATTAGTTCAATTGTTCGAGGTTTGCGAACATTTTCTCGCTTAGATCAATCCGGAATTAAGCTAGTAGATGTCCATGAAAATCTAGAAGCAACTTTGTTAGTGGTGCAACATAGACTTCAAGACAATATTCAAGCAAAAACAAATTCTACAAAAGCCATTCAAATTATCAAACAATATGGAACATTACCTTTAGTTACGTGCGATCCAAGGGAATTAAATCAGGTGTTTTTGAATGCGATAAATAATGCCATTGATGCTTTAGAGGAGTTGAGATCGGATGTAGAAAATTCCAAAAATCCTCAAATTGTTTTAAAAACAGAATGGTGCGATCGCTCTTCAGTCAAAATTACAATTTCGGATAATGGTTGTGGGATGAGTGAGGAGGTTAAGGGTAAGATATTCGATCCCTTTTTTACGACAAAACCTGTTGGTAGTGGAACCGGTTTGGGCTTGTCTATAAATTATTCTATTATTGTGGATCACTGTAGAGGAAAATTGAGATGTCATTCTATTCCAGGAGAAGGAACTGACTTAATTATTGAGCTACCGTTAGAGAAAAACGTCATACAGAACTTTGCGCTGTGATGAGGAGATAGAGGGAGCAAACAACAGATTTGATGGCACTTTTATCGCACTTTGCACTCTAGCCATAGTTTGTATTGTTTAGGCTCTAAGCCTTCAATTGTTACTTCATAGAAGAGAGCATTGCAATATGTTTTTTATCGATAACTTCTATGCAAAAATTGCACTAGTAGTAAAGTTTTCGTAACTTAGGTTACAGTTTTTTTCTGTTTTTCTGTAATGAGATTGAACAGCGCTACAGTGAGGTTGGCGAGAGTTTACCCAGGAGTTGAACCATGAGCGTTCATGAATATCACCCTCTTAATGTCCATTTAAAAAATCACTCTGGAAGTCGCTCAGAAATGGTTCTGGCAATTATTTTCGGATCGTTTGTGCTGGGATTTATCCCCATTGCTTTATTTTCAGATCTTTCAGTAACAACGACTCTGATACCCACAGAAGCTCAACTCTGGAGTTCTTTAGCAGAAAAACAGACTCCAATTTCTCTCCACATGCCATCGACAGAACGTATGATACCGACAGAAGCTCAACTTTGGAGTTCTTTAGGAGAGAAATATTAGAAAAAGAGGCCAATTTTTGGCTAGAGTTTAGGGTTTTAATCGTACAAATAAGTGGCTATTCGTTTTAATAATGCCATGCCCACAACAGAATTTCCCATAGAATCAAGAAGGGGGCTATAAATGGCGATCGCCCCCTGCTGGGGAACTAAGGATAATAATACTCCACTCACTCCTGACTTTGTCGGTAATCCCACTAAAGAAGCAAATTCTGCTGAGTATTCATATAATCCACAGGTTTGCATTAACTCTGTCACCCAGAATTGATGCTCTGACTGGATTTTACCTTGCGGATTAACCAATCCTAGTCCCAATTGAACCAAATATTCAAGACTGGATGATAAACAACAGGCCTGTTGATAAGTATCCAATGCAACTGATTCAGGACTGCCTAAATAACCCGATTGTGCCAGGATTTGGGTTAAATTCTGATTGATTTGATTCGGTAAAGATTCTACAGACGCTAAAAGTTGCCGATCTACAAATAACTCAGTTTGACCATAATCATTGAGCCAATTACGGAATCTTTCAAATTTTTCGATACTGGTATATCCGGGCAAATAGGAACAGAGGGCGATCGCCCCACTATTGATCATCGGATTGCGAGGAAATCCCTGGTCTGCTTGTAACTGTTCGACCGAGTTATAAGGGTAATCTGAGGGGAGATTACCGACAATGCCCTTGATTTTCTCTCTTCCTAACTGTTCTAAACAATACAGCAAAACAAAGGGCTTAATCACACTCATCAACGGTACATCATGTTCCCCCCATCCATCCCCTGGATCGTGCAAACTTTGAATATAAATCCCCCTGTCTCGCGGATCAACCTTGGCTAATTTAGGGATATAAGTCGGTAAACGTCCTGACACATTCAACGCTTCAATTTCGGTTAACCACTGCTCTACAGTAGATCGGGTGATACTTTTTAAATCTCTCATAGTCAATCCTGACAAGCGATTGCCATTCGTGCCTATTGCTAGAATGCATTCCCTAGCTTACCGCCTTAACGGGTTACCCATACTCATTCCCCATTCCCTGCCCATAGCGTTATCATAAAACTTAAGAAAAGTTAAGTTATGTGAAGACCCTTGACTGTAAGCGCCCAATCCCAAACCCCAGTATCAACGACTTGGCATCGCCTGCACCCCCTCTGGCAAGGTGATGAAACAGAGATCCAAACTGGACTCCCCCATGAACAACTCTCTCCTGCTTGGCAAATTCTTTTACTTGGGGATGGTTCGCCCACGCGTCACTTGCAATTGTTAACCCGCGAACCAACGGAAGTCGATGTGATTGATATGTCCCCAATTGGCATGAATCGCGATCGCGCTCCGGGTCAGATTTCAGCAATTCCAGGGCCCAGATTAAGGCGACAGGTTTGGTTGAGAACTGCATCAGGACAACGGTTAGCCTATGCGACCTCTTGGTGGGAAGCCAGTCATGTCGATGATTATTTACAAAACCGCTCTTTACCCATCTGGGCTAGTTTAGCGCAGTTGCGAACCGAGTTGTATCGAGATATTCAAGGTTTGTATTATGGCCATTCCCAAGCCTTAGAAGAAGCCTTTGAGCAACCGGGGCCCTTTTGGGGTCGCCATTATCTATTTTGGCATCATAAACGGCCGTTTACCTTGATTTATGAGGTATTTTCCCCTTATTTGATTCAGTACTTAGGGCCAACCGGATAAATCGCGATCGCCATGTCACTTCAGTTCTATCCCCTATATCCTATCCTCTATCAAGGCTTAAAACCCTTATTTCCTCAGTGTTTATGGCGGGGAAATCCCCATCAACAGGCGATCGCCTTAACCTTTGATGATGGTCCCCATCCCCAATACACCCTAGAGCTGTTAACGGTTTTAGAAACCTACGCCGTTAAAGCCAACTTTTTTTGGCTCGGACAATGGGTTAAACAGTATCCAGAAGTCGCCAAAGCGGTTTACGATCGCGGTCATTGGATTGGGTTACATGGCTATACCCATCAGAACTTTCCCGAACTCACTCCAGAGCAACTCTGCCAAGGGTTATACCATACTCAAACTGCGATTCTTGAGGCCTGTGGTTTAAATCCCGAAACCGAGCGATCGCGATTTCGGGATGTACGGCCTCCCAATGGGTTATTTATGCCCCAAACCCTAGACCTTTTACAGGACTGGAACTATCGGCCGGTCATGTGGACGGTGGTTCCCGAAGATTGGGTCGATCCAGGAGTCTCAATTGTCGTCAATCGGGTGATGAAAACGGTTTGCCCTGGTTCTGTGATTGTTCTCCATGATGGCATCTATGGCGGTCAAAGTGTGGCGAAAACCACAGAACAGCTCCTACCGATGCTCTTAGAAAAAGAGTATCAGTTGGTTAGTATTGATAAACTGTGGATGGGTTAGAAGAAACCGGGCTTCTGACAACGTTTCGATCTCAATCCCAAGTTCCGGTAGAAACCCGGTTTCTGGGTTTCGTAATTTTTAATTTTTAATTGCCTTATGTCCTATTCTTATTCTAATCAGCGCTGGCATATTTGGATCGATCGCGGCGGAACATTTACCGATCTGGTTGCCCTGAGTCCAGAGGGTCAAACGGTGGCCCATAAATTACTCTCGGAAAATCCAGAACGCTATGCAGATGCAGCGATTCAAGGGATTCGCGATCTGTTAGGTGTGGGAGCGGATGAACCGATTCCCAGCGATCGCATTGCGGTGGTGAAAATGGGAACGACGGTGGCGACGAATGCCTTATTAGAGCGAAAAGGTGATCGCACTGTCCTGTTAATCACCCAAGGCTTTCGGGATGCGTTGCGTATTGGCTATCAAAACCGCCCGGATCTGTTTGCCCAACAGATTCAACTGCCAGAATTGCTCTATGAAGAGGCGATCGAAGTCCAGGAGCGCCTCAGTGCTAAGGGGCAAGAATTGCAACCGGTTAACCTGAACGCTCTTGCGCCCCAACTGCAAGCCGCCTACGATCGCGGAATTCGCAGTTGTGCGATCGTCCTTTTACATGGCTACCGCTATCCCCAACACGAACAAGAAGTGGCGCAACTGGCGAAGAAAATTGGTTTTACTCAAATCTCCGTCTCCCATCAAGTTAGCCCCCTGATCAAACTTGTCAGTCGCGGAGATACCACCGTTGTCGATGCATATCTGTCTCCCATTCTCCGACGCTACGTGAATCAAGTGCAAGAACAACTGAAAGGAGAATCAGGAGATGCCGTTAATCTGATGTTCATGCAGTCTAATGGCGGGTTAGTGGATGCCGAGCAATTCCAAGGTAAAGATAGCATCCTATCGGGGCCAGCCGGAGGGATTGTGGGAGCAGTACAAACCAGTTCCCAAGGCGGTTTTGAGAAAATTATTACCTTTGATATGGGCGGCACGTCCACCGATGTCGCCCACTATAACGGGGAATATGAACGACAATTTGATACCGAAATTGCTGGGGTAAGAGTGCGATCGCCCATGATGGCGATTCACACGGTAGCTGCTGGGGGCAGTTCGGTGGTATTCTTCGACGGTTCCCGCTACCGTGTCGGGCCGGATTCAGCCGGTGCAAACCCTGGGCCTGTCTGCTATCGACGGGGCGGCCCCCTGACGATCACCGACTGTAATGTACTGTTGGGTAAACTGAATCCGCGCTTTTTCCCCGCGGTATTTGGCTCCCAGGGAAACCTACCCCTAGATGGCGATCGCGTGCGCGAGCAGTTCCAATCTCTAGCTCAGGAGATACAGAAAAAAACCGGAGATCTACGGACAGCGGAACAGGTGGCGACGGGGTTTATTGCGATCGCCATTGAAAATATGGCCAATGCGATTAAAAAAATCTCTCTGCAACGGGGTTATGATGTTTCTGGCTATATCCTCTGTTGCTTTGGCGGTGCAGGGGGACAACATGCCTGTCAACTCGCCGATACATTAGGCATTCGTCAAATTGTTATTCATCCTTACGCTGGAGTACTCTCAGCCTATGGTATGGGACTTGCTGATATTCGCATCATGCGCGAGCAAACCCTTGAAGAAGAGCTAACCGATGGTGTAATGGTGGAGTTGCAAGATCGGGTGATTCCCCAGTTAGTCAAAGACGTGCAAGCAGAATTATCGGGGCAATCCGGCGATCGTGAAGAAATTGTGGTTAAACTGCATCTAAAATATGAAGGCAGCGATACGCCTTTATTGGTCAATTTTTCCGATTCTTCTCTAGAAAGCCTCAAACAAGAATTTGAGGATCAACATCAGCAACGCTATGGATTTACCTTAACCCAAAAACCGTTAGTGGTGGATATGGTTTCAGTCGAAATTGTGCAAACCATGACTCATCCTGAAGGGGAAATTCAAGAACCTGTTACCGATAGCGTCCCCTCAGAAATGGCAAGAGTTCCCGTTTATTGTTCCATACAAAATCCTGTAGGGGCGGGTTCAGCAACATTTTCCGCTCCCCACCACGATCTCCGTGAACCCGCCCTTACAGCAATAACCTCTACAGAAACAGGTTGGCAATATGTGCCAGTTTACGACCGCCAAAAGTTACAACCAGGACACACAATAATTGGGCCGGCACTGATTATTGAATCTACCGGAACCAATGTAATTGAAAGCGGTTGGCAAGCACAAGTTCATCCCCGTCAACATTTAGTGTTAACGGCTATCAATGTGGCTTTGTACCCAGATGGGAAGGCGGGTTTATCGACATCTTCGCCTCCCCACCAAGAGCCTCGTAAACCCGCCCCTAAAGAAAATGCCCCTACGGAAAGGGTGAAAAAAGATCCCGTGCTGTTGGAAATTTTCAATAACCTATTTGGGGCGATCGCCGAACAAATGGGCGTAACCCTAAAAAATACAGCGGTTTCCGTCAATATTAAGGAACGTTTGGACTTTTCCTGTGCCCTATTCGATCCAGAAGGAAACTTAGTCGCCAATGCTCCCCATATCCCGGTTCATTTAGGCTCCATGAGTGAAAGTGTAAAAGCCTTAATTCAAGATAAGGGCAACCAGATTAAACCGGGAGAGGTTTATCTTTCTAATAATCCCTATAATGGCGGAACTCATTTACCGGATATCACTGTAATTACGCCGGTTTTTTTACCTCAAAAACCTATCAAGCCCTCCTTTTATGTGGCTTCGCGGGGACATCATGCCGACCTCGGAGGCATTACCCCCGGCTCCATGCCACCCCATAGTCAAACGATTACGGAAGAGGGGATTTTATTCGATAATTTCCTGTTAGTGACTGAGGGGAGATTTGAAGCCGATTTACTTATTGATCGCTTGTTAGCACCTCCCTATCCCGCTCGTAATTATTCCCAAAATTTAGCCGATTTACAAGCGCAAATTGCGGCCAATAATCAGGGGGTTCGAGAATTGGTAAAAATGGTCAACCAGTATGGTCTGGAAACTGTACAATCCTATATGGGATATGTGCAAGAAAATGCAGAACAGGCAGTGCGAACGGCGATCGCCCAATTATCCAATGGTGAATTCACGTATGAATTCGATAATGGTGCAGTAATTCACGTGACCATCACGGTTGACCGAGAACAACGCAGCGCCACCATAGACTTTACCGGCACATCTGCCCAACTGCCCAATAACTTTAATGCCCCTAAAGCCGTCTGTCAGGCTGCCGTATTGTACGTCTTTCGCACCCTCGTGGACGACCCCATTCCCCTGAATGCTGGATGTCTGAAGCCGCTCAATATCAGGATTCCAGAGGGTTCCATGCTCAATCCCCACTATCCGGCTGCTGTTGTTGCGGGCAATGTAGAGACTTCCCAGGCGATCGTTGATACCCTCTACGGAGCGCTAGGACTCCTCGCCGCTTCTCAAGGAACCATGAATAACTTTACCTTCGGCAACCCAGATTATCAATACTACGAAACCATTTGCGGCGGTTCTGGCGCTGGCCCAACATTCCACGGTACAGACGCGGTGCATACCCACATGACCAACTCAAGGCTGACCGATCCAGAAGTCCTAGAACACCGCTTTCCTGTCCGTTTGGAAGAATTTGCCATTCGTTCCCAAAGTGGCGGCCAAGGGCAATTTTGCGGCGGTAATGGCATCGTGCGCCGCATCCAATTCCTAGAATCCATGACGGCAGGTATTCTTTCTAACCATCGCCAAATTCCCCCGTTCGGTCTAGCCGGTGGTGAACCCGGAGCCGTAGGTCGCAACTGGATCGAGCGCAAAAACGGTTACACTGAAGAACTCGATAGTACAGCAACCGTAGAGTTAGATGCAGGCGAAAAAATCACCATTGAAACCCCAGGAGGCGGAGGCTGGGGAATGGCGTTAAACTAAAAGAAAAACCACTTTATTTGGATGAGGAGATTAAGCAGCCGTCGCCCAAGGTGGTGTTTGAACGTGAGGAGGTGGAGTGATGCCTGCCAAGGATATATATAGTAAGCCTAAATCATTTTAGAAAACAAACGAAGGAAAATGACAGGTCAAGCCCTTGCTGGGCAAGGGCTTGAATAAAAACACTAGTTACACAACTCATTTAGGCTTACTATATATCATGATGTGGTGAGGAATGCGTTAATTAAGGATGGGTGGGAAATTACTGACGATCCTTTGATTTTGTCCATCGGCAAGAAGGATTTATTTGTGGATTTAGGAGCAGAAAAGTTGATTGCCGCACAGAAAGATAATCAAAAAATTGCGGTAGAAATCAAAAGTTTTATTGGTCAGTCACAGGTTAACGATCTGGAAAAGGCGCTGGGGCAATATGTGCTTTATGATGAAATTATGATGGACAAGCGAGAAAACAGAATTCTCTATCTGGCGATTAAAAAATCTGCTTATGAGGAGATTTTCAAGCAACCCATTGGACAGTTACTCTTACGGCGAAATATTCTTAAATTATTGGTCTTTGATGAAATGGAGGAGGTTATTCTAGAATGGATACAATAGATCGATACTATTCAATAATTTATCCGATTTTAAAAGAATATGCAGACCTTCCCTATCGTTTCGGCAAGGTAGAACGCCGTGTGATTGTGAGTGATGATAAAACACACTATTTTTTTATGACTTGGGGATGGGAAAGTGGGCTTAGAGTGCATGGTTGTATCCTTCATTTGGAGGTGGTGGCAGATAAAATTTGGATTCATGAGGACGGATTCGAGGATGGCATTGCAGATGATTTACTGCGAGTAGGTATTGCAAAAGACAAGATTGTTTTAGGATTTCATCCCCCAGAGGTACGTCCTCATACAGGGTTTGCTGTGAGTTAATGAGATGGAGTTATGGGTGAAGTGATCTATTTGATATCCTTATCAAATCTAAACTCAAACTCGGCGCAAATTCAAAACAAAACCGGGTAAGATTTCTTCACCGGATAATTCGGTTGGATTCGACAATTTTTCTGCCTCTAAACCAACTCGATACACTTCCACCATTCGATTTTGGGGATCGATTAACCAACCGAGTTTTGCTCCATTGTCGATATACTCTTGCATTTTCTCTTGCAGGGATTTTAGGGTATCCGACTTTGAGCGCAATTCCACCACAAAATCTGGGCAAATATTGGGGAATGTTCCCTTTTGCTCATCCGTCAGTGCATCCCAGCGCTCTTGACTTATCCAGGCAGCATCGGGAGAGAGATTTGCGCCATTGGGTAAGATGAATCCGGTAGAAGAGTCAAATGCTTCTCCTTGTTGATATTCTTCGTACCAGCGATGCAGTTGTCCAATAATGCTGAAATTACGTTTTCCGGTTTCCCAACCTGTGGGTGGATTCACAATTAGTTCTCCTTGTGCAGTTCTTTCCAGTCGTAATTCTCGATTGCTAGCAGCTAGAGCTTCAAACTGTTCTTGCGTGACATAGAGCTTCAGAGTTTTGGGTAATGTCAGCAAGAGAGTTTCTATTTCGGGTTTTACTGGTGTCTGTACCATTTTGACCTCTCTTATCCTAGGGATTTAGATTGTATTGAGCTATTTGATATGATTATAAAAGCTAACCCCAAACTCGGCGCAAACTCAAAACAAAACCGGGTAAGACTTCTTCACCGGATAATTTGGTTGGATTCGACAATTTTTCTACCTCTAAACCAACTCGATACACTTCCACCACTCGATTTTGGGGATCGATTAACCAACCGAGTTTTGCTCCATTATCAATATACTCTTGCATTTTCTCTTGCAGGGATTTTAGGGTATCTGACTTTGAGCGTAATTCCACCACAAAATCGGGGCAAATATGGGGGAATGTTCCCTTTTGCTCATCCGTCAGTGCATCCCAACGCTCTTGACTTATCCAAGCAGCATCGGGAGAGAGATTTGCGCCATTGGGTAAGATGAATCCGGTAGAAGAGTCAAATGCTTTCCCTAAATTGCCATTGTCTTCATACCAACGACCCAATTGTACAATAATGCTAAAGTTACGTTCTCCGGTTTCCCAACCTGTGGGTGGATTCACAATTAGTTCTCCTTGTGCAGTTCTTTCCAGTCGTAATTCTCGATTGCTAGCAGCTAGAGCTTCAAACTGTTCTTGCGTGACATAGAGCTTCAGGGTTTTGGGTAATGTCAGCAAGAGAGTTTCTATTTCGGGTTTGGCGGATGTCTGTACCATGTTCACCTCTGCGAGCCTATAATTCATTTTAGGCGATCGCGTACAGTAATGAGGACACCTTCTCATTTGCCAGTATAAAGCAGACAAAATAGAAGATAGTACTATGAAAATCAAGAAATATTGGTGGGTTTTGATTCTGATTCAGCTAACTCTTCTAGTTGTCATTATTAACGGACAATTCGCTATCTCTAGCGATCGCTCCTCTCTTTTTTACAGAGAAGATTTGCGGGAAATTCCTGCGGCTATTCCCATAACTCAGGAACATATTAGCCATGAAGGTTTAACGCTTAATTTATATGGTTCAGCGAAAGAAAGTCTGAAAAAAAGTCATCATGAGAATATAGTAAACGATCCTTATTACCTATGGTCGGGGAGATGCTCGAGCAACTGGGCAGTAACGTTTAGTCACCGGCAATTTCTGGTTGACTTGAGAGGAGTGGCTAAAATCAGGTGGCGAACCAAACAGTCGGGTTTCAGAAGATTGCACATTCTCTTAAAACTTGAGGATGGCACTTGGTTAGTGAGCGATCGCACTCAAGGAGCATCGGAAGACTGGAAAATCGGTGAATTTAACCTGATGGACTTAGAATGGTATGCACTCTCAATGGAGACGATAACAGAAACAGATAAAGTCTCCTCTGTCGATCTTTCACGAGTCGATGAAATCGGAATTACAGATCTGATGAGAGGAGGCTCGAGTTCAGCGTCCTCTAGACTAGACTGGATCGAAGTCTATGGAAAACCGGTAGAACGCTTCAATTCTTAGTCAATCGGCGATCGCTTCGATCCTTGACTACAATTGAACCAACAAAACCTTAAATTCCATAATCAGCCAAAATGATTACACGCCGAGAATTTGTCAAAACTGCTGCGGTTGCTAGCGCGACTGCTGTTGTCGTTCCCCATTTGAGTCTTGGGAGTTCACCCTCTTATGATGCGAAGCAACTGCCAACTAGAACACTCGGAAAGACAGGAATAGAGGTTCCACCGATCGTTATCGGTTGTGGTAGTCGATTTATGGCGATCCAAGACGAGGATCAGGCTCTTGAGTTACTCGAATATGCCCTCGATCGCGGATTATATTGTTGGGATACAGCCGCAAATTATGGAAACCACGAGATTTCTAGCGAGGAGCGTTTGGGCAAGTTGCTCAAACAGAGGAGAAAGGAAGTCTTTTTAGCCACTAAGGTAGCTCAACGAGATGGGGAAAGTGCTAAAAAAACGATTGAGAGAAGCTTGAAACGCCTTCAGACAGATTACATCGATCTCCTGCAAGTTCATTCTATAAAGTCTGTTGAAGATGTTGAAACTCTAGGACAAAAAGGTCAGGTTTTGGAAGTGCTGCATCAATATAAAGAAGAAGGGGCGATCGCACATATTGGCTTTAGTGGACATACTTCAGCCGAAGCAATGAAGAAAGCAGCTCAAATGTACGATTTTGATACCATGCTGATCGCGATGAATCATCAGCGTCCAGAACAAAAATTTGAGGAACAAGCCGTTCCAGCCGCAGGAAGTAAGGGAATGGGAGTACTGGCAATGAAGGTCATTCGCCCCAGAGAAACTATTGAAAACCTCAATCCTAGGGATCTGCTCGGTTATGCTTTGAGCTTAGATCATATTGCAGCAGCCGTCGTTGGAATAGATAGCTTGGCAATCTTGAAAGATAACATCGATTTCATTCAGAATTTTAGCCCCTTATCCGCCCCGAAAATGGAAGAAATGAGAGTTAAGCTAGCACCATTCTACAGAAATGAGCAATTAGCTTGGATGAAACCTGGGTATGAAGATGGAAGGAATGCCTGAATGAGTCAACCTAGTCAGCCTATCAACTGGAATGCTTTCTGCACTCGCCCATTCTGGGAGATTTGGGTAGAAACCGGGTTTCTGAATCGTTTCTCAAGAGCTTGAATCGCCATGACACCAGAAGATTTGGCATCTGAACAAGTAGAGCCGCTTATTAGTGCTTCCGCCATTGCTGACTGGCACTTTTTTATCCCCGCAGACCATTGTCCAGAACAGCCTTCGAGCCAACCCTATCGGATTTTTGAATCTCGTTGGCGCGAGGTAATTTTATTGTGGTTGGGACGCGAGGATGTGGAAGATGAGAAGAAGGAGGAGTTTATTGAGGCATTGGTGAATTTTGAAGATGGATGCGATGATTTTTATCGGGAGCGTGCCTATTTTCTAGCGGCGGTTGGCATTCGCGAATTTAAAGTTTGTACTCTTGCTGATGAAATTATTCAGCAAGTAGTTAACCGTGGATTTGCAGATTTTGATCCAGAAACACAGCTATGGTATATACTGATTCAACCCATTACTCAAGGACCGAAGGAAAGTTTAGCACAAACTGACATCAGGCGAGTTATTGAAGCTCTTAGTGCTATGGTACAACAACCTGACTGTCCTGAAGATACTTATCGAGAAGCGCTTGAATTTATCGAGAAAATTGGGAAAGGTAATTCCCAAGCGATCGCAGCGTTAATTCACCTTCTAAAGAACACTAAGAATGAATCTATTGGTAGAGATATAGCCCTGACTTTAGAGAAAATTGACCCAGGTAATTCCCAAGCGATCGCAGCGTTAATTCACCTTCTCAAGAATACTAAGGATGAATCTATTGGTAGAGATATAGCCCTGACTTTAGGGAAAATTGACCCGGGTAATTCCCAAGCGATCGCAGCTTTAATGGAAGTCCTCCAACAAAGTGAAGATGAAGAAATCTGTGGGTTGGCAGCTTACAGTTTAGGGCAAATCGCACCAAGCAATGCTGAGGCGATCGCGGCTCTAGTCCAAGTTCTCCGGCAAACTGAATCTAAATACATTCGTTGCCAAGCGGCTAGGGGTTTAGGGTTAATCGTGCCAGGTAATATTGAGGCGATCGCAGCTTTAGTCGAAATTCTCAAAGATACTGAGTATGGAGATAAGCGTTGGCAAGCGGTAGATGCTTTAATGGAAATTGCACTAGGCAATTCCCAGGCGATTGCATTATTAGTCCAACTTTTCAGGGAGACTGACGATGAATATATCCGTTGGCAAACGGCTGAGAGTTTAAAATGGATTGCAGAAGACGATGCTGAGGCGATCGCGGCTCTAGTTCAGCTTATCGGGGAGACTGATGATGAATATACCCGTTGGCAAACGGCGGAGAGTTTAAGGGTAATCGATCCGGGAAATCCCCAAGTCATCCCTACCCTAGTGCAACTTCTCAGACAAACTGAAGATTATGAGGTATGTTGCCTAGCGATCGAGAGTTTAGAGTACATCGAACAAGATAATGCGGAAGCGATCGCAGCCTTAATCCAAGTTCTCAAAGACACTGATAATGAAGAAATTCGTCGTCCAGTGGCTGCATGTTTAGGTAAAATCGGATATGGCAATACTGAGGCGATCGCCGCTCTCGTGCAACTTTTTCGGGACATTGAAGATACATATAGCTATTGGCAGACGGTGAACAGCTTGAGTAAAATCGCGCAAGGGAATGTACAGGCGATCGCCAATTTAGCCCAAGTTATTAGGAATACTGAAAATCAATATACTCGTTTTCTACTGGCTCAAACTTTAGCAGAAATCGACCCAGGTAATACTGAAGCGATCGCGGCTTTAGTCGGAGTTGTCAGGGAAACGGAGAGCGAAGAGACTCGTTGCCAAGCAGCTAGAAGTTTAGGCAAAATTGACCCAGGCAATCCCCTGGTAATTCCAGCATTAATCCAAGTTATCAAAAATACCAAGGATGATTATACCCGTGGAGCAGCGGCTAAAAGTTTAGTCGAAATGGGACAGGGCAATCATGAAGCGATCGCTACTTCAATCCAATTCATTGTAGATACCGAAACTTCATATCTTCATAAGTACCCGCCCGAATATTTAGGCAAAATGCTTGTGACGAATCAACAACGGCAAAGTGTCGTCTCAGCACTCCAACAGCACCTCAACACTGACAATGAAAATAAGCTTGCCCTTTTCCAAGCCTGCTATCAACTCCTCTGGAACATTGCCCAAGACTTGCCCTACGCCGACTTCTATCGTGTTTGGAATCAGGTTTAGCTGTACTAAAATAGTCTAATTAATTTACTGCCCGAATAAAGCCTAATCCCAGACTCGGCGCAAATTCAAGACAAAATTGGGTAAAACTTCTTCACCGGATAATTCAGTTGGATTGGACAAAACTTCGACCTCTAAACCGACTCGATAAATTTCCACCGTTCGATTTTGAAGATCGATTAACCAACCTAATCTTGCTCCATTTTCCATATATTCTTGCATTTTCTCTTGCAGTGATTTTAGGGTATCCGACTTTGAACGCAATTCCACCACAAAATCGGGGCAAATATTGGCGAATGTTCCCTTTTGCTCATCCGTCAGTGAATCCCAGCGCTCTTGACTTATCCAAGCAGCATCGGGAGAGAGATTTGCGCCATTGGGTAAAATGAATCCGGTAGAAGAGTCAAATGCTTCTCCTTGCTGATTATCTTCATACCAACGACCCAATTGTACAATAATGCTGAAATTACGTTTTCCGGTTTCCCAACCTGTGGGTGGATTCACAATCAATTCTCCTGTTGCAGTTCTTTCTAGTCGTAAGTCTCGATTACTGGCAGCTAGAGCTTCAAATTGTTCTTGCGTGACATAGAGCTTGAGGGTTGTCGGTAATGTCAGCAAGAGCGTTTCGGTTTCGGGTTTTACTGGTGTCTGTACCATGTTTACCTCAAAATGCTATAGAGCTATTTTAGGCGATCGTTTGAACCCGATCGATCTTGGTCATAATCGCTCGATAAATTGTCTCTAATTCCTTTGTCAGCTTTTCTTGACTCTATCAAAAAGATATCAAATGGGTTTTATAAGCCCTTCTGGGTCAGTGCTAGAGACCAAACGTTCAACTTAGTCATATTGTCTATATCTACTTATAGTCCAGTGAAATGTAGCTTATCCTCATGATCTTCCATGATTTTTTGTAAGATTTAACATAATTCCTGAAAATCGGAATCATTGCATTCAAAATTGATTTTAATTGCTTCATGATTTATATCTATGTTAGGCTCTTCTCTTAAGTCATCAAGATAAATTATAAATTGATTTCGATTTAAGTAAATCGCTTTAAATCCTCCATATTCTGCCCAAGATTGATCGTCTAATTCAATATGAATATGTTTTAAATCTGGAAAGATATCTTCTATTATTTCAAAATATCTTTCTATTGAAAAATAGTGACTCTCTTGATGGTTAGGACTTTTTTTCATCTACAAATAGAGCATAAGGAACATTTTGATTGAAGTCACAAGAATTAGAATCAAATTGAAATAACATTAGTTTGCTGTTGTCTTTCACCAATTAATTTTTACTCTATTATATAAAAAATATATAATCATAGCCTTTCTCTATTGTATAAGGTATGTCCCTCACCTTGAAAAGTCTCTTTCGTAGTAAAGGGAGCTGAAGCTAAATCCCCATTACCACCTCAAAGCGCTATAATGGTAGATTGGGCTAGTCCAGATTCTCAAGGCAGCGTTATTCACCCTCATTGAACAGAAGCAATGAAAAATCAGCAACAACGGTTTGATTACGTCAAAATTGGTATCGCTTCTCCTGACCGGATTCGGCAATGGGGAGAGCGAACCCTTCCCAATGGGTCAGTCGTTGGGGAAGTGACCAAACCGGAAACCATCAACTATCGTACTCTCAAACCCGAAATGGATGGCCTCTTCTGCGAGCGGATTTTTGGGCCAGCTAAAGATTGGGAATGCCATTGTGGAAAGTATAAACGAGTTCGTCATCGGGGGATTGTTTGCGAGCGTTGCGGCGTAGAAGTGACCGAATCGAGAGTCCGTCGCCATCGCATGGGTCATATTCAATTAGCCGCTCCAGTTGCCCATGTGTGGTACTTAAAAGGTATACCCAGCTATATGGCCATTCTGCTGGATATGCCCCTGCGGGATGTGGAACAAATTGTGTATTTTAATGCCTATGTGGTTCTCGATCCCGGAAATACCCCAGAGGTCGCTAAGACCAATGAAGAAATTCCCTCCCTCAGTTATAAACAACTGCTCAATGAAGACCAGTGGATGGATATTGAAGACCAATTGTATTCTGAAGATTCAGAATTAATTGGTGTAGAAGTGGGCATTGGTGCAGAGGCCATTGAGCGCTTACTAGCCGATTTGGAATTGGAAACCGTAGCGGAACAACTGCGCGAAGATATCCTCAATTCTAAAGGGCAAAAACGGGCGAAGTTAATTAAACGTTTGCGGGTCATTGATAACTTTATTGCCACCGGTTCTAAGCCGGAATGGATGATTTTGAGTATGCTGCCGGTGATTCCGCCCGATTTGCGCCCGATGGTGCAGTTGGATGGAGGACGGTTTGCCACCAGCGATTTAAACGATCTGTATCGCCGGGTGATTAACCGCAATAACCGATTAGCTCGACTGCAAGAAATTTTAGCCCCGGAGATTATTGTCCGTAATGAAAAGCGGATGTTACAAGAAGCCGTGGATGCTCTGATTGATAATGGTCGGCGCGGTCGCACGGTGGTGGGAGCGAATAACCGGCCGTTGAAATCTTTGTCGGACATTATTGAAGGAAAACAGGGACGTTTCCGGCAAAACTTGTTAGGAAAACGGGTGGATTATTCCGGTCGTTCTGTAATTGTTGTGGGGCCAAAGCTGCAAATTTACCAATGTGGCTTACCCAAGGAAATGGCGATCGAATTGTTCCAACCGTTTGTCATTCATCGCTTAATTCGCCAAGGATTGGTCAATAATATTAAGGCGGCGAAAAAGCTGATTCAACGGAACGATCCTAGTGTTTGGGATGTTTTAGAAGAGGTGATTGAAGGTCACCCAGTTTTGCTGAACCGCGCTCCAACGTTGCACCGGTTGGGGATTCAAGCCTTTGAACCGATGCTTGTGGAAGGGCGAGCCATTCAGTTGCATCCGTTAGTTTGTCCGGCGTTTAACGCAGACTTTGATGGAGACCAAATGGCGGTGCATGTGCCGTTGTCGTTGGAGTCCCAATCTGAGGCACGGTTGTTGATGTTAGCGTCGAATAATGTGATGTCTCCAGCGACGGGGCGGCCCATTATTACGCCATCTCAGGATATGGTGTTAGGATGTTACTATTTAACGGCGGAAAATCCTTGGGCGCAGAAAGGGGGCGATCGCTTTTTTGCTTCTTTAGAAGATGCCATTCGTGCCTACGATCAAGCCCAAGTAGACCTACATGCCTATATCTGGGTTCGTTATGATGGTGAAGTGGAATCTCCAGAAAAAGATGATGAAATCGTTTCTGAAGAGAAGCTTGAAGACGGAACAGTAAACCGTATTTACCGCTATCGACGAGTACGAGAAACAGCCGAAGGTGAGCAGATTTGCCAGTATATTCGCACAACACCGGGTCGGATTATCTTTAATAAGACGATTCATGATTCTATCCTCACGGCTTAGTCTCCTAGTCGTTGGCTATCTAATTGAGGTAGGGTGCATTAGCGAAAGCGCAAGGCACCCTACTCTATTTTTTGTTAAACTAACCTGGATAGACCAAGTATGAAATATTCGGAGAAATTCCTGTGTTAGATGAACAGGCAAAGAAAACCCTGTTAAGAAAAATCCCCCATGGCTTGTATATCTGTGGGGTAAAAGATGGGGAAGAAGTGAATGGTTTTACGGCGAGTTGGGTAATGCAAGCCTCTTTTACCCCTCCTTTGGTGGTCAATTGTGTGAATACTAAGTCTCAATCCCATGCCATGATTCAATCGAGTGGGGTATTTGCTTTAAGTATTCTGGAAGCGGGACAAAAGGATTTAGCCCAGCAATTTTTTAAGCCTCAACGCCGAGTCGGGAATAAGTTTGAATCAGTGGACTTTTATCTGGGTGAAACCGGATGTCCGATCATTACCGATACCTTAGGATATGTGGAATGCCAGGTTGTGGGAGTGGTAGAAAAAGGCGATCATACAGTATTCGTGGGGGAAGTGATTGCCGCAGGAATTCACCGGGAAGGTGAGCCACTCTTACTCGAAAGTACAGGTTGGAATTATGGCGGTTAGCTGAATAACGATAATCACGATAAAAATTGGGAGGTTGATTTAACTTATGCCATTAATCAAAATTCAAACATCTGTTCCAATTCCAGAGAAGATTGCAGTTACAGGTTTGCTGCAAATACTTTCAGCTAAATTAGCCCAACACTTGGGGAAACCCGAATCTTATGTCATGACTGCTTTTGACGCTGATGTGCCGATGACATTTGGGGGAACCTCAGATCCGGTATGCTACATTGAGGTGAAGAATATTGGCGGGATGAGTCCTGCTCAAACCCAGAGTATGAGTCAGGATTTTTGCGAAGCGATCGCTGAAAGCTTAGGAGTACCCCCCAATCGTACCTACATTGAGTTTGCAGGTGCTGAGGGTAGTATGTGGGGTTGGAATGGTGGGACATTTTAAGGGTTCATCATAGCATCGCCCCTGTATAATTATCACGAATGGGGATAGGTTAGCCCATAAGGTTGGTGGGTTCACCTCCCCCCAAACTTGGATCAGAATCAGGGACATCAGCTCATTTGTAGGATCTACCGTTATCTATGGATAGATTAATCGTTGTTTGACTTCTAGAGCTATGAAGCGATTTTCTCCCCTCGATCCAGTTTTAAGCCGTTTTTTGTCTAAAATGCCCACCCATATTGCGGTAACCTTTAGTGAGGAGCAACTCGAGGAGATTAGGAAGCAATTGGGCGATCGCCAATGGCAGGTACATCCATTCGATCTGCGTCTATCTTTCCCTATTTTTAATCGCTGGTTCTATCTTGTCATTCTAGCTGGACGGGAGCGCCGACACCATCAACGCTCAGGTCAACAGTCAAATTTAAATCAAGGGGAATGGGGTATCCCCTTAAATTTAAAAACGATCAGTAATTTGTTAGCTTGTGTCACTTTTATTTTAATTCTGATTCCCGCCCTATTCGGACTCTCCTATCTGTATGCTTCTGTTGAATCAGAAAACAATCAAGCTCCGAGCGCAATTGAAGAAAGTATCGATCGCATTCTCAGTGATTGGGGACTGTGATCAATTAAATATTAAAAATGATTGCTAGTCAAACAATCAGGGTTTCAATCCCATTCCCTATTCCCTCGCGCGAAGCGCTATACTCGGTTGCGAGGCTCTCCTTTCAGGAATGCCTCGATATTTTTGTGAACTTCTGTGATTAACCGTTCTCTAGATTCGTGGGAAATCCAAGCGATATGAGGGGTAATCAAAAGTCTATCTTTATTTTGGATATGAAAGAGGGGATTATCTTCTTGCGGAGGTTCTGTTTCCAAAACATCCAAACCTGCGGCAGCAATTTCTCCAAGATCTAGGGCTGATGCTAAGGCTGCTTCGTTGACAATTCCACCACGACTGAGATTGAGCAAAATTGCCTCAGAAGACATCATTTTAAGTTGGGCTTCATCAATTAGATTAGCCGTTTTTTCATTTAATGGTGCATGAATAGAAACGATATGGGACTGTTGCAGAAGTTGATCTAAATCGATGCATTTAAAGGGTTGCTCTCGGTTTTTACCACTGGTAGAGAAATAGGAAACTTGACAGCCAAAAGCTTGAGCAATATCGGCTATTTTTCTGCCGATGGCTCCCATACCGATAATTCCCCAGTGTTTGCCAGAAAGTTCATAAAAGGATTCTCCCAAGTGGTTAAACGTGGGACTTTCACACCATTTTTTGCTGCGCGTATAATCGTCAAAATAACGAGAATGGTGGGACAGATAAAAGAGCATGGAAAAGGTATGGGCGACCACACTGTTCGTCGAGTAACCCACTGCATTGGTGACGATAATTCCCTGTTCGGCTGCACATTGGATATCGATAATATTGTATCCTGTAGCAGCGACACAAATCAGTTTTAGAGTATGGGTACTTTCGAGAATGGAACGATTGATGGGGACTTTATTGGTGATAACAATTTCCGCACCTTGAATTCTGGCAGCGACTTCTTCAAGTTGAGTCGTGGCGAACACTTCCAATGTGCCGAATTGCTCTAATCTGCTGAGGTTGACATCGCCGATGGTGGCGGCATCTAAAATAACAATTTTTGGGGATTTCATAGAGATTGGGGAATAGGGAATAGGCAATAGGCAATAGGGAAATCATTTTTTCCCTTAAAAGTCCCGATTTTTAATTAAGGCTTTCCCTATCACAGTAAAAATGCTGTATGGATTATGCCTCAATTGCTGGTGTTTTGGTTTCTGATGGGGTGTTTTCTTGAACCTGATCGAGGATTTTCAGTACTTCTTGTTCAAAGGTGACTTGAGCGCGGTTGGTTTTGCCACCAACGTAAAAGTTATCGCCGTTTTGCAATGCCCAAATTTGAGAGTGAGAAAAATAACTCATAACGACAGCAATCATGAGTAGTCCAAATCCGGTGTAAACAACGGGAATACCGGGGTCGGCTTTAATTTGTAATCCGGTGCTGCCAATAACGTCCAGGACTTTCAAGGTAACGCCATTAACCTCTATGTCCATTCCCTGCCGCACCGTACCGATGAGTTGTCCTTGATTATCATAAACAACGAGAGTTCCCTGTAAATCTTTGGTGACTAGGGCAACTCCTTGGCTCATATCGGGTGTGGTGGGTATCCAGGTTCCCCAGATTCTGCCTTCGGTTTGTATGGGCAGTTTAGCCATAGGAATCTTGAAGATAGGAGAGTTATTTACTCTTACTTTAACAGCCGCGATCGCCCAATCGGCTTGGTACAAGGTTACGCCTCGATAGCGCAGGGGTTGATTCACATGGATTTCTTCGCGCTTAACTTCTTCTCCCTGGTTATCTAATACGGATAAATCGGAATAAAATTGCTCAATTCTGCCCTCTGGACTATAGTCAATCCAAAATCGATTCACGCGCACTGACCAATCTTTGGGCACTTGGGATTGGGCAAAGGGCCCTGCTTCAATGATATTTTTAATCTCAAAGGTATTGCCACTGGGAATGACTTCTTGAGCCATAAATCCGGTCATGGAGCCTAAGATCGATCCAGCTAAAATAATCAGCATACTGGCATGAACGATAATGGGCCCAATTCTGCCAATAATGCCTTTGCGAGCGTATAGGGTTTCTCCCTCTCGAAAGACTCGATACCCGTATTGTTTTAAGATGGGTTCTAACGAGTCATTCGACCCTTGATTGAGTTGGGTACTCAGAGCCAGTTTTTCAAATTGTTGTGGTTTTTGGTAATACTTCCACCGGTTAGCCGCTTTGAGGGTGGGTAGTTGGCGGGTAAACGTGCAAGCGGTTAAACTTGAGCCGAAGAGGACAAGCAGCGCCAAAAACCACCAGGTGCTATAAACATGGTCTAAGCCAACGGTTAAGAGGACTTTCCAGGAGAGGAAGCCGAATAGGGCGGGGTCTTCAGGGTAGTTGGCTTGATAAAATTCGATAGATTGCCCCTGTTCTATGACTGTACCGGAAATGCTGAAGAGGGCGATCGCCAGCAAGACAATAATCGCTAACCGTAAATCGGCTAATGTGGGCAGCACTTGTTTTTTCCACCATTGCAGGGGATTGAAGGAGATGGGAGGAGAAGCGTTTTGATTGGAAGTCATCAGAAAATCAACTTATGGGCACAAGACGAGACAGGAGCGAAATCACCCCAAATCCTACTAATAACACGCCACTGGTAGGTGTGATCCATCCTGACCATTGTCGGAGGGCTAAAAGTTTTTTAATCGAAGCGGTGAAGGTTCCCGCCAGTACCAGGGGAGAGACATATCCAGCAGTATAAGCCAGGAGTAAACCACTGCCCAGGATGGGGTTTTGGGTGCTGGAAACCCAAGCCAGAAGGGTGGCTAAGACGGGGGTGCTACAGGGGGAGGCAACTAAGCCAAAGGTTAAACCAATGAGGTAGGAACGCACGCTGTTGGGGAAGTTAGGTGAAATCCAATCCATGCCTCCGGAAGCGGGGAGTTGCAGGGGTAAGGCTTCCAGAAGATTGAGTCCCATCAAAATGGCGATAATACTGACAATGATGGGTAAGCCTATACCAACTTGACCATAGACCTGACCGACGAGAGCGGCAACGATTCCCAACAGAGCGAGGGTAGTGGCTAAACCGGCAGCAAACCACAGGGACTGGATCGCAGATTGTAAGCGGTTTTCAGTTTCGTAGCCGCCGATGTACGCAACGGTGAGCGGCAGCATAGAGAGCATACAGGGGGTGAGGCTCGTGAGGAGTCCGGCGATAAAAATGAGACCGATACTAACAGCATTGAGATGAGCCAGTTGGGTATCGACTAGGCGATCGGCAAACTGTTGGAGATAATAGAGTTGGGTTTCTAGGGTTTCAATCATGTTCAATGCTGGTTCTAATCCTCAAGATTTTTTTTCCAGGATTGGGGATGTTTTTGTAGGTGCATTACTGAGATCACTAAGATTGAATCTTCTTCAATTGTGTAAATAATTCCATAAGGAAAACGCTGCATACGGCAGCGTCTGATTTTCTCGTTTAATGGTGTCCAAGCGCGGGGATTTTGCACAATTCGATTAACAGTTGCTTGGGCTTCTGCTAGAAAATCTTCGCCCAATCCAAAAGATTGATTTTGATAAAATTCAGCAGCTTCTTGTAACTCCTGACTGGCTGCTAATAAAAACTTGATGCTCATGTTTCCAGAGATTTCTTAATCTCACTGAAGACAGATTGTCCATCTACAACCTCTATCTGACCTTCATGATAAGCATCTAGTCGGCTTTGGGATTCATTGAGCCAAGCAAGATCAATTTCAGTTTGTTCTGGATTATCAAGACTTGCCCATAGAGCATCGATCAGATGAACTCGTTCTACAACCGTTAGTTTAAGGGCTTTTTGTGTTAAAACGGCAGCATCCATAATTTGAAAGTTGAGTTAGGTTAGTTGTATCAGCAGGTACGACCCACCTTACATGACTGAATGTTAGTGTAACACGATCGCCCAACTTCATTGTGTTGGTGATAAATGATAGCCAGAAACCCGATTGCTTCTCAAGGGTGATCGCCATCAATTCAAACCAGCTTCTGCAAGCACCAGATGCAAATCCTCACTCAAACTGAGTTGTATTGCCCACTCTTGCAGATAGTTGAGATCGAGCAATTCTCCTTGAACCTTGAGAATGCCCAAAAGATCCCGCCACTGCTTTTCCGATTGACTTTGTTGTTGCCATTGCAGCTTGCTTAGAATTGTATCTTCGGGACTGGCATAATACAAAATCTGTCCTTCCTCCATGGATACTGCCTGTCGTCGTTCGAGTTGCATTTGGTCAAAAGGCGTTGTCCCCAACAAAATCAAATCCCCTCTGGCAATTGTCGCCATGTGAATGACTTGCAGGATATTGAGCCGTCCGTTTTTCACATCTTCTATACCCACGACGTAAAATCCAGATTCCTCCAGGGAGGCGATCGCTTCATCAAGTCGATCGCGCTGCATGGATACCACCACATCTAAATCGCGAGTGGTGCGGGGTTCGCCATACAAAATTGCCGCCGATCCACGGGCAATGAAATACTCGATTTGTAGGGATTCAAACAGGTTGTGCAACAAAAAGGCGATTTCTAATGGGTCTTGAATCCACATTTTTTCGTTGTTTCCCGGTACAAACGCGCTTGGATAATCATCTTGCAACCATGCTCTGGCTATTTTCTCCGCCAAGGCTTGACCTGTCAAGTGAGGGAAGCGCCGTTTGATACTTTGCAACGATAATTGTCGGGTTCGCTTCATCAAATCCCGCGCCATCCCATATCGCTGCAAGGGCGATCTCGATAAAACTCCGTTTCGCTGGCGCGATCGCAGCAGCAAAAATTCCAACCGATCCGCTTCGGCGATCGTATCTCTTGCTTGGGGGCGATATCCTGGTTGTCCGGTGACTCTATGAACAGAATGACTCACTGAATTATCCATTAAATAAGACTTACCCAAAGTTACCCACAAATGGACATCGATCTTCTAGCACAATCATCTGCTCATTCTACATCCCATGAAGCGCCATAACTAAAGCAGCAATTGTCCCGGAAACACAGATTTTTCCGCGAAAAATAGTATCCATTACTTCATTAATGGGAATAAATACTAACTCGATTTCTTCTGTGATATCCAAGTGTTGCTCGCCAACCTGATGAATATTTTGGGCTAAAAAGACATGAATCCCATTGGTATCTTTGGGGGGATTATCATACAGAACGCCTAAAAATTTCCAATCTTGACTCTGATAACCGGTTTCTTCTTCAAATTCTCGCCTAGCGGCAACTTCTGCTGATTCTTCTGGGGGATAAAAATGGCCGGCTGGTAATTCCAATAATACTTTTTGTACCCCATGGCGATATTGACGGACAAATAAAATTGTTCCTTCTGGGGTAATAGGAACAATCATGGCGACTTCTGGACGAATACTGACAAAGTAATCATCAATAATGGTTTGGTTAGGCAATTGGACGGTATCTTGGCGCACCTGACACCAAGGATGGTCAAAGGCTAGATGGGAGTGCAAGAGTTTCCAGCGTTTTGGCAAGGTCATGGGAGGGGGATGGGGGGATGGGGAGATGGGGAGGATGAAATGATATAAGTTATTATTGTTCACACCACCGAGCAGCTCTGTAGACCGTGAACCTAGATCTGATTTTAGTCTTCTTTGTGGGCATGATTCCACCAACTTTGTCCTTATGGATGATGCGTAAAGTGGAACTCCAGTGTCAACAGCGTCATGAACGCATTTTACGAGCCTATCGTAATAGACCCTTACAATCTCCACGGGAACGCTTATTGAATTATAGGCCCTCTTCCTTCACCCCTGGAATGGGGATAGATACAATTATTGGCGATATTACTTGCCAATATAACGCGCGATCGCCCTATCTGAGATGTGCCATTAATCCCCATGGCCCTTGTGAAGAGTGTTCCCACTATCAACCGACCCAAGAGGATACAGGGTTTCGAGGCACAAAATCTTGAACAAAGATAGAGTGTTCTCTATATTGCCCCAACTGCCACAACCGGTTTGGATTTTAGCGGCGGGTCGTCTCTTATCCCAAATTGGCATCGGATTTACCCTATTTTATGCTCCCATTTTTTTCGTCAATCAAGTGGGACTCTCGGCGACTCAAGTCGGTTTGGGATTAGGAAGTAGTGCTTTTTCTGGCATTCTTGGACGGTTTCTAGCAGGTAACTTTACGGATTCTCCCCAATGGGGTCGCCGCCGTACCTTATTGTTGTCGGCTCTGGTTTCGGCTTTTGCAGATGTAATTTTGGCTCTAATTGTCGATTTTCCAACCCTGGTTTTGGGAAATCTGTTGATGGGTTTGGGGATTGGACTCTATTGGCCGGCAACGGAGACCGTGGTGGCCGATGTAACTCAGCTAGATCAACGAAATGAAGCCTTTGCTCTAGCACGATTAGCTGATAATTTAGGACTCGGATGTGGGGTACTGTTGGGGGGCTTGTTAATTGAAGCCGGGGTGAATTTTCGCTGGCTGTTTGTGATGGATGGTATATCGTTTTTACTATTCTTTGCTCTGATTTATACCGCGATTGACGAAACCCGACCCCAAAACCACAAGCCCCGACCCCAGCACGGTTCTAATTGGGGGGTAGCTTTGGGCGATCGCCAGTTACAAAAGTTTGTAATCGTTAATCTTCTCTTTACCACCTATCTCTCGCAACAGCAAAGCACATTGCCCCTCTATTTGAGCAATTTTCTAGCCTCTGGAGGGTTTTCTCCTGCCATCATTAGCAGCTTATTTACCGGACAAATTGCTTTTTTAGCCCTCTGTCAACTCCCCATCGCTCGCCGTTTAAATCGTTGGAGTCGTTCGCAAAGTTTAATGCTATCCCTATCAGTTTGGAGCGCAAGTTTTGTTTTAGTCTGGATCGCTGGTGGAGTCAATCAAGAAGCTCTATTTTGGGCTATCAGTGCATTAGTCGGGATGGCAGTTGCCACAGCCATCTATACCCCGTCCGCTTCTGCTCTCGTGGTGGATTTAGCTCCAGAAGACTTACGGGGAACCTATTTAGCCATTAATGCTCAATGTTGGGCTATTGGCTATCTGATCGGCCCCCCTTTGGGAGGATGGGTATTAGACCAGTCTAGAATCATTATCGATGGGTTTTGGCTGGCGATCGCCTTCAGCACCCTCCTTGGTATCCAGATTTTGCGATCGCTTGAGGGCACTTCGCGCTAGGGAATGGGGAATAGGGAATAGGCAACCAGCAATCTCCATTTCCCCTCATACCCCCACCTACTTCGCCAGCACACCATGGAGGAAAATATCTGCCATCCCTTCAGCCATTTCGCGCATGGACTGGGGAGATGCGTCGGGTTCAATAATCGTTGTATCGCTAAATCCGGCAATCACAAACATGCCCAAAAACACCTGAGCGACAATTTTAGGATTCATCTGGCGATAAACCCCCCGATCCATTGCCGTTTGAAAAAATGCTTCTGCCACATCCGTCATTTTATCGATTACATCGGCTTGAATGCGATCGCGCAATTCCGGATGAAACTGAGCCTCCATAAAACAGACTCTCATGCGATCGGCATTGCGATGCAAACTCATCATTCGCCGTCGCATCACTTGGGCAATATCCCGATAACTGCCCATTTCACTTAACTCCGTGAGCAAATCCGTTAAAATATCAATCCAGCCTTGAGTCGCAATTTCCAACAAAATTGCCTTCTTATTACTGAAATGCCGAAATAACGTTCCTTCCGCCACCCCCGCCGCTTGAGCCAAATCCCGTGTTGTTGTGCCATCATATCCTTTGCGAGCAAATAGATGTTGGGCTGCTGCCAGAATACGAGTTCGGGTTTGGGCTTCTGGTTTAGGGGTTGAAGTTGCTATAGTCATCTTCTTAAAGTCAGGTTAATATAACTCTCTTATCCTGTTGTATGGTGATTCAGGATCACTTAGAGCAATTAATCCGTAAAACTTCACACAACCTTACAAAAGTTCTCTAAGATCGCTTAAATCCGTTAAGAGTCCTCCAAAATCCATTCGGAAGAGCGATCGCCCAAATCCAGGATCAATGTCAAGGCCTTACCCAAACGGGGGCGATCGCTGGTCTGTTCAATATAAGACCGCAATTGCTCCGTAGCGCCCCAGTCTTGAAGATACAAGGCGATACGGCTCAGATGGGCGAGATATTCATCCGGAGACCAAGGGAAAGACGCTTGTTCCAAATATTTCCACATAATTTGTACCAAGATTTTCCCCTGGCTTCTACGGATTTGTATATCGTAAGAACGTCCCCACTTGTTCCGTAACAATTGATGTAACTCTTCTCCGGTCATTTTTCTGCTCCCGATCCTCAAAGGACAAATTCTTCAAAACTCACCGCTAAGGGGTGTTAAAAAATGTAATAATGCTCTCATACAAAGTGTAAACTGAGGATTGGCCAAAATTTAAGTGGTCATCTTTAGAGTAGGGGTACTACCTCCTACAAACACTAAAGAGAAAGTGAATCAATTAACAAAACAACTGATGACTCAAGCTTCTGGATCGGCGGATGTCCCCAATATGGGACGACGGCAATTTATGAACCTCTTAACCTTTGGTTCCGCAACCGGAGTCGCTCTAGGCGCTCTTTATCCGGTTGTCAACTATTTTATTCCTCCTTCTAGTGGTGGTGCTGGCGGCGGGACAACCGCTAAGGACGCGGCTGGTAATGATGTGGTAGCTAGCGAATATTTAGCCAGTCATCCCGCAGGCGATCGCTCCCTCGTCCAAGGACTCAAAGGAGACCCCACCTATTTAGTCGTTCAACAAGATAAAACCTTAGCCAGCTATGGACTCAACGCAGTGTGTACCCATTTGGGTTGCGTTGTGCCTTGGAATGCAAGTGAAAACAAGTTTATCTGTCCTTGCCATGGTTCCCAGTATAATGCGGAAGGTAAAGTGGTTCGCGGCCCCGCACCCTTATCCTTAGCTTTAGCCCATACTGATATCACTGACGATAAAGTGGTTCTCAGCAACTGGGAAGAAACAGACTTCCGCACCAATGAAGATCCCTGGTGGACATAACTCCCCTCTTCCATTTCCATAAGCGCTGAATTTATAAAGTTTACATCCTGTTCATAACTGATGAAATACTGTTCTGTCTTAACAACCTGGCGCAGGTTAGTGTTAGTAGCGATCGCCGCAATCTCTATCTTTGCCGCCTCCGATCTCATTAACCCCCAACCCGCAGCCGCCTACCCCTTTTGGGCCCAAGAAACCGCTCCTATCACTCCCCGTGAAGCCACCGGCCGCATTGTCTGCGCCAACTGCCACCTAGGAGCCAAACCCACCGAAGTCGAAGTTCCCCATTCCGTCCTCCCTGACACCGTATTCAAAGCCGTCGTTAACATTCCCTACGACACCAGCGTACAGCAAGTGTTAGGCGATGGTAGTCCTGGTGGTCTCAATGTCGGTGCAGTCTTAATGCTGCCCGAAGGATTTAAGATTGCGCCCGAAGATCGCCTCTCTGAAGAACTCAAAGAAGAAACTGAAGGCGTTTATTATCAAACCTACACCGCAGACCAAGAAAACGTCATTCTGGTTGGCCCTCTTCCCGGTGACGACCATCAAGAAATTGTCTTCCCCGTTCTCTCTCCTGACCCCAAAACCGACAAATCCATTAACTATGGTAAATATGCCATTCACGTCGGTGGAAACCGAGGTCGCGGTCAAGTCTATCCCACTGGAGACAATACCAACAATACCGTTTCTTCCGCTTCCGTAGCTGGAACGATCGCCAGCATTAGTGAACTCGAATATGGCGGCTATGAAGTCACCATTCAACCCGCTGATGCAGATGCTGTCGTCACCAGTATTCCGGCTGGCCCTGAATTAATCGTTTCTGAAGGCGATGAAGTGGCAGCCGGACAAGCTTTAACCAACAATCCCAATGTGGGTGGTTTTGGTCAAATTGATACGGAAATCGTTCTCCAAGATGCTACTCGTATTCAAGGTATGATTGCCTTCTTAGTGCTGATTATGATTACTCAAATCTTCCTCGTTCTGAAGAAGAAACAATTCGAGAAAGTCCAAGCAGCCGAAATGAATTTCTAAATCCTAAATCTTGGGATGATTGGGCAAGACAGAAACCGGGTTTCTTGAAGAAATCCGGTTTCTTATAACAATAGGTAATAGGCAATAGGTAATAGAACATATCTTAACTCTCCCTTTCTCTGCTATAGCAATGGAGTAATCCTATTCCCCATTCCCCATTCCCTATTCCCTAGCACGCAGCACTATATGACATGGGATAGACAAAACTCGATCGCCTCCTCAATATCCTCAGTTTGTTGGGGATAGCTCATTTTCGGTCGAGTGATCGTAATTAATGGAATTCCCAAACGATCGCACAGTTGACGCTTGATGGCTTCTCCTCCTGCATTTCCTGATGCTTTGGTCACTACCAGGGAAATCTGCCAATGTTGCCATAGGGCTAACTCTAGAGCTTCAGGAATTGGAGGACGGATGGCAATCAGGCGATCGCTCGTAAATCCCGCTTCCTGAGCAATCTGAATTGACTTAGCAGAAGGGAGTACTCGCGCAAACAATGTTGCCTGGTGTTGCCAAGGTTGAAATAAGGGTAAGCGTTGATATCCGACCGTTAAGAACACGCGTTGATCGGTCAAATAGTCGCCACTCACCAGGGTGGCAAAACTGTCTAAGGTCACGATCTGACTAGAGCCAGAATCATCAGTTACAGGGGGGCGCTCATAGCGCAAATAGGGGATTTGAGAGCATTCTGAAAAGGCGATCGCCAGTTGGGAAATTTTCACCGCCCAAGGATGACTTGTATCTAAAATAACGCTAATATCATGAGATCGAGTGAATTCATCTAAACTCGATCCCTTTAACTTCCCTACCCATACCGTTAACCCAGGATAAGTGGCATAAAGCGATCTTGCTGGCTCAGTCGTTACCGTTACTACACACTCCACACCTCTCTTCACCAACCCTTGAGCCAACAGGCGACTTTCTGAAGTCCCCCCAATCAACCAAACTGTAGTCATTTTACGGCGATCGCTTCACGGATACTTGACAACATAGAGATGGAACAACTCACCCTCTCTTTTTTTAACTACTTTTGCTCCCACAGCACGGATTGCTTTTTCCCACTCCTGTAAAGGCTCTAGAGCCACTTCCGCCCCCAAATACGTCTCTAGAATGGCCCAATTTTCTGCCAATTCTACCTCTGGGTTTAGCACATCAAACACGAGCATTCCCCCAGGTTTCAGTACCGACTTTACAGCAGCCATGACCTGTTGGCAATAGTCCACAGAAAAATAACAACTCCATCCCGTGGCGATCGCCAAATCAAACTGTCCTGGCTCGTAATCTAACTGGTGAGCTGGCTCCAACTTGACCCCCTTAAACAACTTAGAATTTAACTGCGGGCCGCGAGAATTTAGGGCATCGGAAGCCTCCTTACTAATCTCCTGACCGTAAAAAAAGGCATCCCATTCTCGCCAAGGATAAATCAGAAAACTCACCCCACAGCCAATATCTAGGCACTTTTGCCCCTTTTTCGGCTTACACACCTGCCAAAACTCAGACGTAATCTTCGGGGTTAACTCCCCACTCATCCATTGCCGAAAAATCGGCATCTCTTCCACTTCTGGCGGAACTTCAAAGGCATCTCCCCGGTATTGGCGGTTAAACCGAAGTGCCACCGCCGCTAGTTGCTCCTCCAGAGCCTCTGTAGAGAAATTTTGTAGTCCAAAACCTGAAGCATTACTTAAGCGTGTCATATCTGAATAGAGATGGGGGGATAGGGGGATAGGGGGATGGGGAAAGAACCCATTACCCATTACCCATCATTATTAACGATTAATTGTTCATTATTTCAAGGCCTTTCTAAAATTGCGGCGATAGGAGCCATTAAACACCAACACCGGCCAACCCAAGGAGAGAAGAACCTTATTCATCAATCCTGGTGTAAAATTTGTCCGAGAATAGCCTTTCCAAAACTTCCAAACTCCGATCGCATAGCCGATGAGTCCCAAAACAATCAATAGCTTCATCTGGTTATCGCTCCTAATTCAGTACATTCAGTCAGTATCCATTTAGGATCGTGAGAGTATGGTACAGTTTTAGCAAAATTGTAATAAGTGTTGATCGTCACTACTATTAAGTTTAGTGAATTCATCCATGACTTGGTTTTGGTTCTGTGTTCCTCACAGCAGACTCCCTATTCCCTATTCCCTAAACCAGAGGAGCGTCTTATGAGAGCAGTGCTGATGGCAGGTGGTTCAGGAACTCGGCTAAGACCGTTAACCTGCGAGCTTCCGAAGCCGATGGTTCCTGTCCTTAACCGACCGATCGCCGAGCATATTGTCCGCCTACTCAAACACCATCACATTCGCGAAGTAATTACGACACTCTATTACTTACCTGATGTGATGCGCAGTCACTTCCAAGATGGGCGGGAGTTTGGTATCCAAATGACCTATGCAGTTGAGGAAGAGCAACCCCTAGGAACTGCTGGGTGTGTCAAGAATGTATCTGAGTTGCTAGGGTCAACCTTCCTAGTCATCAGTGGCGATTGTATCACGGACTTCGATTTAAGTGCGGCGATCGCCTTTCACTATCAAAAAAAGTCGATCGCCACTCTAGTCTTAACCCGTGTTCCCAATCCCCTAGAATTTGGAGTGGTGATTACTGGGCCTGATGGTCGAATTCAACGCTTTCTAGAAAAACCCTCAAGTAGTGAAGTTTTTTCAGATACCGTAAATACGGGAATTTATATCTTAGAACCCGAAGTCCTAAACTATTTATCCCCCAAAGAAGAAGCGGATTTTTCTAAAGATTTATTTCCCTTTCTACTCGCCCAAAGAAAACCTATTTATGGCTACATTGCCGAGGGGTATTGGTGTGATGTTGGCCATCTTGATGCTTATCGGGAAAGCCAATATAGCGCTTTAGCTCAACGAGTGAACTTAGAAGTATCTTATCCCAATCGATCGCCAAGTTTATGGATTGGGCACAATACTTATATCGATCCCACGGTGAATATAGAACCCCCCGTGCTCATTGGCCATAACTGCCGTATTGGTAGCCATGTACATATCGAACCGGGAACCATTATTGGTGATAATGTCACCATTGGCTCCTACGCCACGTTAAAACGGCCAATCATTTGGAACGGGGCTATTATCGGTGATGAAAGCCATCTGAGAGCTTGTGTCGTGGGTCGAGGAACCCGGATCGACCGTCGTGCCCATATCTTAGAAGGGGCGATCGTCGGTTCCCTGTCTACAGTAGGAGAAGAAGCACGGGTTTCTCCTCAAGTACGGGTTTGGCCGAATAAAAGAATTGAAGCCGGAGCGATCTTAAATCTGAATTTGATTTGGGGTAATGTCGGCCATCGTAACCTATTTGGACAGCGGGGAGTATCGGGTTTAGCCAATATTGACATTACGCCAGAATTAGCGGTCAAACTGGGAGCTGCCTATGGTTCAATCTTGTCGCCAGGGTCTGAAGTCACGGTATCTCGCGATCAGCGCAGTATTTCCCGCATGGTGACCCGCTCTTTGGTGGCAGGATTGATGTCAGTGGGCGTAGACGTGCAAAACCTGGAAAATAAGGCAATTCCCATTGTTCGCACTGTGATTCCCACCCTAGGAGTAGAAGGGGGAATTCATGTGCGTTTGCACCCAGAGCGGGGGAGTTCCATCCTGATTGAATTCCTCAATCATAAGGGTATCAATATTTCTAAATCCAAGGAAAAGAAAATTGAAGGCTGTTTCTTTAAAGAGGATATGCGGCGATCGCTCCTTTATGAAGTGGGCAATGTCACTTATACCTCGGAGACATTGCAAATTTATATGGAAGCCTTTGAGAAACACCTCAATTTAGAGGCGATCGAAACCGTTTCCTCCAAAGTGGTGATTGACTATGCTTTTGCCGTTAGCGGCGCAGTTTTACCCCAACTGCTGGCTAAATTTGGCTGTGATGCGGTGGTTCTCAATGCCAGCTTAAACCCCAAACCCCTCTCCCTGGACGACCAAGAAGGGCTACTCAATCAATTAGGCCGAGTTGTGGGGGCACTGGAAGCGACTATGGGGGTACAAGTATCCTCAAATGGGGAAAAATTTGTCTTAATTGATGAAACGGGAACAGCGATCCGAGGGGAAATCCTCACCGCTTTGATGATGCAAATGATCTTAACCGCTCATCCCAGGGGAACGGTGGTCGTTCCGATCCATGCTTCGAGTGCGGTGGAAGAAATCGCCCGTCGTCATGAAGGCCGGGTAATTCGCACCAAGTCAAATCCAGCCGCTTTAATGGAAGCATGTCATGCCAATCCTAATGTGGTGTTAGGGGGAAGTGGGGATATGGGCTTTATCTTTCCCCAACTCCATCCCGGTTTTGATGCCATGTTTGCGACAGCCAAGTTGATGGAGATGTTGAAATTACAGGATATTTCTTTGGGCATGATGCGCTCGAAACTCCCCACCATTGCCCATCAGATGACAACTCTTCGCTGTCCTTGGACGGCGAAGGGGGCAGTAATGCGCTATTTGGTGGAAACCCATCCTTCAGAGCAGTTGCAATTGGTGGATGGCGTAAAAATTATCTCCCCCGATGGTCACCATTGGGTCCTTATCTTGCCAGATGCGGGGGAAGCAATGATTGATATTGTGGCTGATGGTTGCGATCCAGAGATTGTGGAGAGCTTACTGAAAGATTATTGCGATCGCGTCCACAGTTTTATTGAAGCTCATCAAAGATTTGATGACTAGGGAATAGGGAATAGGGAATATAGCAGTGAAAGAGTTGATTAGGACAGTGAGGTTATGGTTTGAGGCAATAGGCACGAATCGCAATAGAAAATGTCCTAACTCTCCCTTTCTCTGCTATAGGTTGTGGTACGACCTGGTTTTGTCTTCTTGCCGTAAACTTGGAGAAAGTTTCTGTTTCTGCACTCCTCCACTCCCCCATTCCCCTACGGAGAGTACAAAGCGCCATCAATGCTCAACACTCACCTGGCCGAGTTACTTTAATAAGCGATAACGCTCTAGTAGGGTTTCTAGCGTTTTCGGCAGAATGTCCTTTAAATCTTGTGCTGATTGAAAGGATAGACGGTTTTGGGGAGACACATCAAAGGGAAATTGTCCCGGAAACTCCGATCGCTCCATTTGCGCGAGTAAGATTTGTTCGGGTCGTTTGATCGAGAGAGCATATCCCATTTCCACACAGACATAGGGACTGGGGAGCAGATGGGTTACCTCTTGGGTTTCTACTTGAGTCACTGGAGTCCCATCAGCAATGAAGAGCAAGCTTTTACGAATGCGACGCATCAAAGGATTATTGAGACGAATGGGGGCTTGATTAGGACGATGGGAGGATTCTAGCGTTAGGGTTAGACGCGATCGCCGATTTAAATCAGCGATCGTCTCTTCTAATGCTTCTTTGAGGATCTGACTCGACTCTCCCTCTTCCTGCTGATAGCAGAAGAAGACCATCGGATCGAGATGGGCCATCACTTCCTGTTTGGTAAAGTAAATTTCATGACTGGTTAAGTCAATATTGGAGATGGCATAGCCTCCACTGCCTTCAATATAAAACTCAATGGTTTCCCCTTGTAAATATCGTTGAAACCAAATGGATTTCTTGATTTCTTCGCTATCTTCGAGAAAATCAGCCCGCAGAGCAGACTTGAGCAAACTTTGCTTGCTCAACCGCATGTCTGGGGGTCGTTTTTCTAATTCTGGAATCGGTTCGTATTCTTGGAGATACCAAGCCTTAAGCGCAATAATGGCCATAAGCTTTCAGAAGGGAGAATTCTACCTATCGATTGTAGCGGATTGAGGAATTCCCCTGCTTATTTTTTTGATCGGATTACTTTTAAAAGCACAACTACACCCGAATAGTTCCCTGAAGCCTTCCTTGCTTAGATTAAGTCTATCTGGAGGAGAATGGGTTAACTTAAAACTAACTTAACTCCACTTTTTGACTCCCAGTTTTCTCACTTTAAGGAAAGACCAGCCACCGATTGGGTGCAGCTTGTACTTGGAGAGACAGATGATAGTGAAACAGCGTTTTACCTCTCAAACTAATAGAAATAGACTGTTTGATCTGCCGAATGAAGCTTTTTCTTAGCTCCATATTTTCAATATAGAGGATAGTCTAATTCCAATCAAGAAATTGAGATTAAACTTAACAATTAATGAGTTTACTCCTCTCATTTTGGCAAGTTAATGAGTAAATCTACTTTGATCGATTATGCAATTATAGCGATTCTCTTTTGTCTGGAATACCATTCTACAATTCCCTGACTAGATAGCAATTTTTCTTAATGTTATGCTTATACGAGAGCCGGTATCAGGCTCTTTGAGGATTCCATGAAGCCAGTCGGCTTGAACCTCATTAGACATATACAGTAAATCACCACTGTCTAAGCGATAACTCTGTTGAATCATTCGGTCTTCCTTGAGTTTGTATGTAATGTTTCGACTCGATCCCAGCGAAAGAATGGCCACCCCAGTGCCTGGAGCTAGTTCCTGGGCAGTATCAGAGTGAAAACCCATGGAGGAATTACCATCTGGGTAGAAATTGAGCAAACAGTTATTGGGGGTAAATCCAAGTACATCCGAAACCGCCGCGCACACAGGCTCTAGTTCAGGATGCATTTGAGTTTCTGGATAGGTCATCTGTGAATAGTTGTAGGAGACTCCAAAGCTGGCTGTTTTCCGAGTCTTCATCCTTTCATCCCACACTACAGTGTCACGAAGCTTTGAGAATAAGTCTTCGTGATTGAGCCAGAACATTCTTCGCAACTCTAGATTAGGTGAACTGATCTTCATAATTTCTGGTTGTGTAGGTTGGGTTGAGGACTGTTGCAACAATTACCGATATGTTTAGGCTTCACTATCGTTCAACCCAACCTACACTCATTGACCATGCCAGTCTATTTTAACCCCAGGAGTCTAGATCTAAGGCTTTCGAGCCACCTTGTTGCAGTTGGATCAGGACTTGACCAAGTTGATACCAAACTAAGCCACTAACGAACAGGGTAACGGGGAGAGAGATTAAATAGGCGATCGCCGTGGGAAAGCCAAATACCGCCAACCCCGAAGACAAAAATACACAAGCACCGGCAAAAATTCCCGTAAATGGAAACAACAGTTTTGGCCCCTGTAGCCGGGTGATATCATACTTAGAAGATTGGGATGACCAGAGTTTTGCTGATTCAGTCAACGTCGCATAAAATGCAGCTCCTGACGTTAAGCTAACCAGTAAACCAATTATTAATAAAGCGTAAGGGGGTTGTGCAGTATAGTACACGAATGCTACTCCTGGGTGGAATTGAGATAAAAGGTGTTCCTAGGGAGTATACAGTGCTTCGCGCTCTCCGTGGGGGAATGGGCGATAGAGGGGTTAATCCATGAAACAGCCCTGCTTAAAAAGCAGGGGGTTTTCATGCGTCATTTATTGGGTGAAAGCTGCTACAGAAGGGAGCAGTAGAGCCGCTCGCTCTCTAGAAAAATCAGCGAGCGCTCCCCAAGCGGCATCGAGTAAGCGACTCGGCTGGATATCATCCTGAATTAAATGCCACAGTCGTTCCACTTCCTCGGTGTGTAAGCGGTCATTTTCCGTCAGGGCTAAGACAATTTGATGGCGTAAATATTGTCCCTCTTCTGAAAGGAGATATTGTAAACCCAATTGAGCGGTAGGCATTAAATCAAAGCCACTATCGGAGCGGGCGATCGCAATCATATTCTCTAAGCGATCCCACCGGAACTTACCGTCTTTAATCAAGACCTCTAACAAGCGTCGTCTTAAACTGGGGGTTTCACCAGTTAGTAACCGTTGAGCCACATAGGGATAAGCAATTTCCACAATTCTAAAATCAGGATTAATGCTCAAGGCTAATCCTTCCTGAGTCACCAGCGATCGGATAATTAAGGCAAACTTAGCCGGAACTCGGAAGGGATACTCGTACATCACTTCCGAGAACTTATCCGTAATCGTCTTAAAATTAAAATCCCGAACACTTTCACCCATGATATCCCCAAATACCGCTTCCAGGGCAGGGATAATCGGGTAAATATCAGTATCCGGAGTCAGAAAACCGAGCTTAACAAAGTCTTCGGCTAATTCCGTATAATCCTTATTAATCAGATGCACCACGGCATCCACTAATGTTTCTTTAGCTGTCTGATCTAACTGATCCATCATGCCAAAATCAATATAGCCCATTTGTGCCCCAATGCCTGAAGGATCGGATAGGGCAAATAGATTCCCTGGATGGGGGTCAGCATGGAAAAAACCGAACTCTAGTAATTGTTGCAGGCCTGTGGTTACCCCAATACGGATAATTTTATCGGCATCTAAACCGGCTTCTTGAATTGCCTCAGTATTGGTGAGTTTATAGCCATTAATCCACTCTAGGGTGAGGACTTTCTTGGCGCAATAATCCCAATAAATTTGCGGAACTCTAACTTGGGGATTATAGCGAAAGTTTTCCGCAAACTTTTCGGCATTTTTCCCTTCATTAATATAGTCAATTTCTTCAAAAATTTTTATGCCAAATTCCTCCACAATTAGAGTCAGGTCATGACCTAAATTAAGAGGGAGAATGGGTGAAATCCAACGGGCTGCCCATCGCATCAGGTATAAATCGAGGGTGAGAATGGGGACTAGATTGGGTCGTTGGACTTTGATGGCGACTTCTTCTCCACTGTGAAGCCGTCCTCGGTAGACTTGGCCTAAACTGGCAGCAGCAACGGGATGGGGAGAAATATCCAGGTACATTTGGGAGATCGAACCCCCCAATTCTCTCTCGATGATGTCAAAGGCGGTTTGATTCGGAAAGGGAGGCAGGCGATCTTGAAGTTTAGTTAACTCTTCGAGAAAGTCTTTACGAATCAGATCGGGACGGGTAGAGAGCGCTTGACCGACTTTGATATAGGTTGGCCCTAAGTGAGTGAGTAATTCCCTCAACTCGGTGGCGCGTTTGGGCCGATTTTGCTCGACTTGGTTCCTGAATTGATCCGACTTCAGGGAGAAGATAAATCCTAAAAAAGCCCCGATTAAAGTCACAATTCGATAGAGACTTTGCCAGGGGCGGAATTTATAGTAGCTGGCGATCGCCTGGGGGTCGTATCTCCTGAGCTGCTCAAGTGGATGTTGCTTCACGCTAGCTGATGCCTCTTGATAATCACAATTTTGACTATTCAACGTTTAGATTTCTATCTGCTATCGATAGATTTTATTAAATGTTGACCATTGACCTATCCAAATTTTAGGATTTTGAGCAAGTTTATTTACTCTTGTCCTAATTCTATTTTTCTAGGTTGGACCATACTTTTTATCTATTAGGGGTCGAGATAGAGGTCACCCTCTACCCCTCCCATTCAGAACCGTACATGAGACTTTCACCTCATACGGCTCCTGGCTAAATCAGTCCTTGTCATTGGTACGGTTAAGACTTCCATCATTGGCAGTCTTCTTATC
>NZ_JAQMUE010000045.1 GCF_028330985.1 Roseofilum reptotaenium CS-1145
AATAATCTGCTCTTCTAACCTAAGTTTAGCTTCCCTACCTCCTCCCGCTTTTATGAGTCTAGGTTTTTCTTTTTTCTTTTCCTGATATTTCTGTTTTCCTATCTGAGTTAAACTCTCCAGTTGCTCGGCATTAATCCCTAATACTCTTTGGGTTTCCTGGGGATATTGTCGCAGAAACGCGTCAATATTGCTCATGATTTTATCTTCGGCAAAATTGAATTATAACATACTTTTTACTCTAGTATTATTTTTAGGAGATGTCTAATTAATAATCCCTTGAATTTTATCCAAGGTAATATCAAGTATGCGATTGAACATATTCAGAATTTACTCGGCCATTTAGTCCTGTATGAAGAGCAATATCAACCGACACCTGATATTGAAGAAAATGCTGAGAAAATCGAGTTGGAGTTCTTGATGGAAGACCTTCCCAAGCTGATCAAATCTATGGAGGAAGGGGTAAAGCGCATGAGGAATATCAGTACATCTTTACGAACCTTTTCTCGCACAGATACCAATGAAAGAAACGATTTTAATCTGCACGAGGGTCTCGATAGCACTATAGCGCTTCGCGCTAGGGAATAGGGAATAGGCAATAGGGAATAGGCAATAGCTTGTATAGCTTAGGTTCTAAGGTTTCAAGCTGTACCTCATAGAAGAGAGAAACGCTATATTGTAAGAATTGCCGATAATGGGACGGGAATGCCAGACGAAGTCAAAGCACACATTTTCGAGCAAGGATTTACGACCAAAAAAGTCGGACAAGGAACCGGTTTGGGCCTGGCGATCGCGCACCAAATTGTGGTCGCAACCCATGGAGGAACTCTAACGGTTGACTCTGAGCTGGGTCAGGGAACACAATTTGGCATTCACTTGCCTATCTAGCTATACTGTTTGATTATAACCAGTATCCAGCGCTATATGATGCACTAAAAGCTATATTGTTGCTTAGAATAAGCGATCGCCTGCAAGAATCAAAATCGACTGATTCATTTAATCGCCCAAGACCGCAGGCAAAAGAGATTCAATAGAAGATGGGTGCTAGGTTTGAGCATTTAAAGAGTCTCCTAATATGGCACTTCGCACTCTAGGAATAGGCAGTAGCTTGTATTACTTAGGGTCTGAGGCTTCAAGCTGTACTTTATAGCAAAGAGAATCGAACTGTTAACAAGACAACTACCTTTTAAATCCCAGGATGCGATGGAATTAGTCCACTGAGAGGGAATTAGTAAAACATCGGCAAATATTCAGACGATTACTCTAACCGCACTCCCCCAAAGAAAGATTAATCGTCTGGTAGCAGATACCCTGAGTTGCAACCTTGACTTAGCTAAACCGTTGACAGAATTGGTGTATCAAAAAACTAAAGGGAATCCCTTTTTTACCAATCAATTTCTGAAATCCCTGCATGAGGATGGGTGGATTGAGTTTAACTTCGAGATCGGTTATTGGCAGTGTGACATTACTAAAGTACGAGAACTGTCTTTAACGGATGATGTCGTAGAATTTATGGCAGCAAGGCTAGAGAAGTTACCCGAAGAAACTCAGACGGTTTTAAAGTTAGCTGCTTGCATTGGTAGCTCATTCGATTTGGGGACTTTAGCAATTGTCACCCAACAATCTCAAGCTGATGCTTTCCTAAATGATTTAAGCAAACAAGCGCGATTCGTCTCCGATATTTATCTGATACGATACCAACCTCAAAGTATCCTCTGTATGCCCTTACTCGATCGGGGTCAACTCCGGGGGATTTTATATCTGGAAAATCAGGTTACCCCTGGGGCATTTACTAGTGATCGCCTCGAACTACTCAATGTTATCGCCGCCCAAGCAATCATCTCTTTACAAAATGCCAGACTCTATCAAGATCTGGAAAATTCCAACCAGACATTAGAGCAAAAAGTTGCTGAACCAGAACTCGGTGAAGGAACACAGTTCTGCATCGGTTTGCCTGTCAACAATCACCTGGGTGGACATGAGTTAAGTTTTGATAATGACTAGCACCGGGCGCTATATAATGCATTAAAAGCAATGCCAAAAGTGCGATCGCTCATGCCTGAATCTTCTGTTTCTCCTGCTTCCTTAACTTTTGCTGTCAGCTTAGATGCGGCTCCTTCAGAGGGGACTCCGGATCAACCCGTTGATGCTGTGGCTTCAGAACCGCCTGCACTCCTCCAAGAAACTCCACAGCAAGAGGTTCAACCTCTAGAGGGGGTTGCCGAGGGAAGCCAAGGTGCAGAATTTGACCCAGAGTCGTCCCCGGAACAGCGCTCGCTCAAAGATATTCCGGTAAAGTTGAAATCCCAAGATACTCATTTTAAGTTGATTTTACCCCCAGAGGGAGAATTAAGTTGTACTTGGACGGAGTTGTTTCAACAAATTCAGGTGTTGCTCAAAGGCAGCGATCGCCTGCGAGAATCGAATGTACCGGTTCATTTAATCGCCGAAGACCGTTTATTGGATATGCGCCAACTTCAGGCGATCGCTGATATCCTGAAACAATCCCAACTTCAATTAGAACAGGTGGAAACTCAACGCCGCCAAACTGCTGTAGCAGCCGCCACCTGTGGCTATTCGGTGCAACAGGTTACCCGCACCGATCCCCTCAAGTCGGCTCCCTCCCAACCCCTACAACTGCAAGAAGAACCCCTCTATTTACAGACGACGTTGCGATCGGGTGTGGAAATTCGCCATAAAGGAACTGTAATTATCCAAGGGGATGTTAATCCTGGAGCCTCTATTGTTGCCGATGGTGATATCCTGATCTGGGGAAGACTGCGAGGAGTTGCTCATGCAGGAGCAATCGGGAACCCAGAATGTGTGATCATGGCTTTAGATATGGAGCCGACTCAAGTCCGCATTGCCGGTCAAGTTGCCAGAGCACCCCAACATTCCTTGCCTAAACCTTATCCAGAGGTCGCCTACGCCACCCCCGAAGGCATTCGCATTGCTGGAGCTATGGATTTTCAGAAAGTCCGTCAAGCTCTAGCCGATGAACAACCAGAACTTTAATTAATGTTACAACTCTCAAGGGTCGTTCTAGTCTCAAACTCTTACAATTTATTGTTAAATTGAAATCGCATTTCTTATTAATTGAAACTGGAAAGTGACAGAAGAGGAATTAGCAGGAGAGAAGTCGATCAATAGATGTATAACTTTGCTCCTGCGTAACTCACTAAACCGACTTACAGACACTTGTTTCTTCTAGATCGATAATGATGTCGCGATCGCCATCATTAGAAATATGGTTCCGATCAAGATAAGCTTTGGGGATAGCGTTTCATTGACCAATACTGGCGATCGGCAAACATTCCTTGGTGAACCACTTCAAACCCATGTCGCTCATAGAACCGTACGGCTCCGGGAGTAGTCGTTTCTAAATAACAAGGCATCTTGGTGCGATCTGATTCTTCCAAGATTGGCTGAAGCAGCATTCCTCCAATTCCTTGTCCTTGGCATTTTGGCGAAACGCCTAGCATTCCTAAATACCAATGAGGTTCTGGAGAAAGCTGGTCATGCATTTGAATCTGCGTGTTGAAGAATGCCACAAATTCCTGTATCCGACTCCAACGCATATACAATGGACTGATCATGAGTCCCGAGGTTAGCACCTGCCAGAGCTGTGGCAGCGAAATGTCAAATGCTTCTGGAGGCAAACAAATGGCGACTCCTTTGGGATCGTCAGCAGTAGTATAAATGTGACCGTATAGCTGCGCGAAGTTGAGAAAGGATCGGCTAAAGTGCTGAAGCGCCCTTTTCTTGGCTACCGTTTCTTCCGGCAAAAAGTAACCGATCATAGGATCTTGGCTGAATGCGGCTGCAAGATACTCTGATGCAATTGTAAAATCGGATGGTTTCAGAGGAACAATATCCGCATTCACGATCGCTTTTGCCGGACTTTGAGTTGCGTCTTGCATGTGATGACCTTGCATGAAAAATCTCCTTAAAATTGGATTGAAACGATATGGAACTTCCCAAAATCAGCAAGTCAGTTGACTGTTAGAGGTTGTCAATATTGACTTAATCGGTCGATGGAAGAGAGCGCGTCATCGTTAATAAGGTTTCCACAACGCGATCGCGCATTTCTGCATGGGGTACAAGCATTTGAAAGACTTCTGAAAACCACAGTCCATCAATAGCTAACTGAATAATCCTGGCCTGTACTGGATCGAGTCCGTCGGCTTCAAGATGTTGATTAAACCGCTCTTCATAAGCTGCAAAATACTGCAATAGTTCAGGTGGTATTTCGACAAGGATGGATGATAAACGGGCGAACAAGGCAAGGGATTCTTGACTTATTCGTTCCGTAGAACGGACATAAGCTCTGAGCCACTGTCCCGGCGTTCCCGGTGCATCATCTTGTTCAAACTCATGCTGTAGAGCTGCTTCAAAATTTTGCAGCAGTTGCTCACCCAAATTAATAATCAATGCATTCTTATTCGGAAAGTGATAGAGCAATCCTCCTTTGCTAACTTCTGCTTGTCGAGCAACTGCATCAAGGGTTAATGCTTCCACACCCTTATTCAGGATGACTTGACTCGCAGCGTGCAAAATTTTTTCACGAGTTGCCAATCGCGCTTTTGACTTTTGATCGGCTGCCATAGCAATAGCCTCAAAATCGGGTGTGGACAATATATGTAATTCACTCTTTTATAGGCAAGCCGCACTGGGTTAAAGGCTGGATTACCAATAGCAAGAATTCATTTATAAATTTACTATACCGTCCAGACGGTATGGTGTTAAGTCTTTTTAGAAATGAATGGCTCCAGACTCAAGGAAGGGCAAGGCAGCAATACTCAAAGTCAAACGTAGCCTTAGATTCAAGGTGAAGGATTGCTCAATGAAGCTTTTCATCCCCGGAGAAATAATCGTTTTTATTAGAGGAAAGAAGACGGATATTACCCGTCCTCATTTTGTGGATGATTCCTTGTGATACGATATTGATTAATAGTTATGTTCTCAGAAAAAATGGTAAAAGGTAGCTGTCTTTGTGGTCAGATTGAATACGAAGTAGAACTCATTCCGGAAAAAACATTCAACTGTCACTGTTCTTTCTGTAGAAAGGCTCATGGTTCTGCATTTGCTACGCTGACTTTTGGCAAAGGAGATACACTTAAAATCACAAAAGGTGAAAATTTACTAAAAGAACACAAAAATGATTTGGGTGGATTTAGAGCATTTTGCTCGCACTGCGGAACAAGGCTAATGAATTATGCCCAAGATAAATCGATATATCTAAGTATTGTTCTTTCCACAGTAGATACATATATAGACTTTCGTCCTTCGGCTCATGTAAATATTGAGTCTAAAGCAACTTGGCATGATCCCTATGAGGGTATCCCATCGTTTCAACAGTTACCCGATGGAATTTTATGAGCAAGGCACAACCATAATCAATTCCTCCAGCTCAAGCAAATAGGGTATCCTGGGGCTAAATCTTCGAGTGAGGAAATAGCAAAATGAGCCATCCGATACGGTGTAGATGTGGTTGTCTTCAGGGGAGTGTTGCCAATGTTAATCGTGCTAATCGGGTTATTTGTTATTGTCGGGACTGTCAGGCATTTGCTCACTTCTTAGGGAGAAGTAGTGAAATTCTCGATCATCAGGGTGGAACAGACATCATTCAGACGCTCCCCAAAAATGTCTCTTTGACTCAAGGGACTGAAGTCTTAGCCTGTATGCGCCTTACGGAAACCGGCCTGTTGCGTTGGTATACTAGCTGTTGCAAAACACCAATTGGAAATACCCTCCCAAGCTATAAGATGTCTTTCGTTGGTCTTGTCCATAACTGTTTAGAATCGTCTGAAGTAACACTGGATAATTCCTTTGGTCGAGTATGCAGCTACGTTCACACCAAATCTGCCAAAGGGGAGCCAAAACCAAAGCCAGTAGGGCTTGTCGCAACGATCGCCCGAAATATGGCTAGAATTTTGAGGGCACGAATTGATGGCAGCTACAAACAGACTCCTTTCTTTTCGGCTGACTCCGAAATGCCCACAGTCAACCCAAAACTACTGAGCGATCGAGAATACCAGGACGTTATGAATGAGATCTAACCTAACAAATCGAAAAAAACCCGAGTCTCCCCTGTCTTACAGCAGCTTTACAACCCTTGCCAGCATCCAAAACATCTTTGGACTTGAGCGTGACGAAAACCCAAATCTGTTTACCCAAACCCCACCTCGTCAGCCTAGCGATCGCCTCGCGATGGGCTAAGGTTATTTGGTACTCTGGTCTACTAAAGACGAGTTGGGGAGGAGAAGAACCTTGAGATTGGTGATTTTGGGCGGCCCGGGTGCGGGGAAAAGTACACAAGCAAGGGGTTTGTGCGATCGCTTCCAGATTCCGTTAGTGTCCATGGGAGCAATTCTGAAAAGGGCGATCGCCGAGCAAACCGAATTAGGTGTACAATGCCAACCCTATGTAGAACGGGCAGAATTTGTACCCGATCCGATTTTAATTACTTTTATCCGCGATCGCCTCCTACAAGCCGATACCAGCACTGGATGGCTCCTAGAAGGTTATCCTCGCACCGCATTCCAAGCCGAAGAACTCGATTTTTTACTTGATGAGCTACAGCAACAACTCAACTGGGCTATCTTCCTAGATACCTCAGAACCAGTAATGATGGAAAGGCGGTTAGCCATGGGTGAATCTGAAGATCTGCCCCACTTAATCGAACGACGGATTGAACTGTTTCAAACTCGGACTGTCCCCATTCTGGATTATTATGACAAACGTCAGCGACTACTCACCGTCGATGGGAATCAATCCCAAGACCAAGTGCTGGCCGAACTGCAAACTCGACTGATAGCAAATTCCAGGGAACATTAAGATATTATGGCTCTACCCCGTCCTGATGGTCGTCAACCGGATCAGCTCCGTCCCATTCGGTTTGAACGCGGTTTCACCAAGTTTGCTTGGGGTTCAGTCCTCACCAGTTTTGGCGATACTCAAGTCTTGTGTACCGTATCTGTACAAGAGAGTGTACCCAAATTTTTAGAAGGAACGGGGAAAGGATGGCTCACCGCAGAATATCGAATGCTTCCCAACGCCACCCCCCAGCGCCACCCCAGGGAACTCTTGAAATTATCAGGACGCACACAAGAAATTCAACGGTTAATTGGACGCAGTTTAAGAGCATCTTTGGACTTAGAACAGTTAGGTGAGCGCACCCTAACCGTCGATGCTGATGTCCTGCAAGCAGATGCAGGCACTCGTACCGCCTCCATTACTGGGGGATATGTGGCTGTAGTAGATGCCATTAATCAATTACTAGCACAAGGTAAATTAACCCAGTCTCCTTTACGTCATCGAGTCGCGGCTGTCTCTGTTGGATTACTCGAAGGCGAACCCTATTTAGACTTGTGCTACGAAGAAGATGTCATTGCCCAAGTCGATTTTAACGTGGTTATGAACGATCGCCTAGAGGCGATCGAAGTCCAAGGAACCGCCGAACAGGGCAGCTTTAACCGTCACCAACTCAATCAGATGCTAGATAGGGCAGAAGTAGGAATTGAGCAACTCTTGAGTGCTCAACAGGATGCTCTTTCTTGAGCTAAATAGGGAGACATAGAGAACCGTCATTACCCATTACCCATTCCTATTACCCCCCGATCAAACACTTGATGATCCGTACCTATTGCTTGGACAAGGATGCGATCCTCATAGACCTCATAGGCGGCAAAACTCAGACGAGAAGCAGAATGGGCTGTCCATGCTGAACGACCGACATCCCGCACTCCTGCCCCTGCTCCACAGATGAGGTAGGTTGTACCATTAATCGCATACGTTCGTTCATAGACATGCTCGTGGCCATTAATATACAGTTGTACCCCATATTTTTGAAATAAGGGCGTGAGAGTTTCAATTAATTTGGTGTTTAATCCATAGTGAGCAGAAGAATAGATTTGGTGATGGCCAAACACAATTTTCCAAGGAGCATCGGATTGGCTTAACTCTTGCTCTAACCAAGCCAATTGGTTTACCCAGTCCGCATTAGAATTGGTATCTAAAGCCCAAAACTGTACACTGCCCCGACGGAAACTGTAGTAGCGTTTTCCTCCCATATTGAACAGAGGATATTGGGTTTGAGGAACACCATTATCCGTGCGAATATCGTGATTTCCTAAACAGGCGTAAAAGGGAACACCCTGTTCAAGCAAGAGGCGATAAGGGTCTTCAAAAACGGCTTTAATTTTTTCAATTTCACCATTGTTGTAAATATTATCTCCCGCTAAAACCACTAATTCACAGGGGAATTGTTGGGCGTACTGAACCATTGCTGAGGACACTGCATATTGACCCTCGGCCCCAGTTCCGGTATCAGCAACAGACATAAACCGCAGCAAAGGAGAACCTCCATCTGGAAAGGTTAGATGATTCTTGGAGATATCAGTTTTTAAGGAGGGTTGAAAGGGATTAGCTATCATCCCTTTACCAATTACCCATCCGAAGGCAATTCCGGCTGCCCAACGCAGGAGTTCACGACGTTTCATCTTCATTACGGTTTGAGTTTATCTATATACTAAGTTAGAGAGACCGTATCGCTTTACGGGCTTTATACTTAAGGCTAACTATAATGTAGCTCACATAATATTCCTTTCTAGAGAATGCCTAAGAATTCAATTCAAGAAGTGGGTGAAATCCTGTAAATGTGAGAACTCAGAGTATGTCAAGCTTTTCACATACCCCATTAGAAGAGAATGCTCCAGAGTCGAATGGCGATCGCTTTTTAATCTGTGGTTTAGGTCGTCTCGGTCAAGAATGTGCGATCGCCTTGAAAAACTTTGGAGTCGTTGTCCGTGCTATTGAACAAAGTCCTCCTGCTCAGTGGGAATTATCTACAGTTCCTGAATTATTAGATACCTTGATTGTAGGAGATTGTCGGCAACTGCATATTCTTGAACAGGCTCAAATTCAAACCTGTCGAACTGTTTTAATTGTCACGAGTAATGAAGAAGTCAATGCCCAAACTGCTTTAGCGGTACGCCAATTGAATCCAAATGTCAGAATTGTTGTGCGTTCTGCCGCCCATAATTTGAATCAACTCTTGAGCGAACAGTTGGGTAACTTTTTTGCGGCTGAACCGACACAAATGATCGCTAGTGCTTTTGGTTTAGCCGGTTTAGGTGCAGAAACCTTGGGCTTTTTTGAGTTAGATGGCCAGAGTATACAGGTGATGAGTCATGAACTTGAAGAGGGTCATCGATGGTGTAATACGCGATCGCTTCAAGACATCAATACCACTAAGCGACGAGTTCTATTTTATCTTCCTAGACCGGGGAATCCCCAGAATGTGGTGAAACCAGGAGATACCATAGTTTATGTGGAAGTAGTAGAAAAATTTTCTCTAACTCACGATCGACAAGGCCCCAAATTCAGGAGACATTGGTCTGAGCAAGGAACGCTGCTGGAGCCGCTTTTGGTGAAAATATTATTAGTCTGTTTCGCTATCATCATCAAACAATTTTAGTTACGGAATATCAAATTGAAGTGATTGATACGTTACATGGATTACTAATTAGTGAAGTGGCTTATGGCTATGGGGTGGTGGTAGTCCTTCATCAAACCCCACCAGAGACGGCAACCTTGATGCCTTCTGACGATCTGCTGTTAGCAGTGGGCGATCGCATTGTGGTATTGTCTTCGATTGAAGGCTTAAAACGCATTGAACAAGGAACGATTGCCTCTCCGACTTGGCAGGTTCGCATCAATTCTGCACTGACTAAGGATTCGGCTTTTGATGGAGCTAATGTCATTTCTCGGATGTCTGGATATCGTTTAAGTGGCGCTCGTGAGTTGATGAATAACCTGCCCCAAATTTTACCGAAACCGCTCTATCTCCATCAAGCCGAGCGTTTAGTGCGAGAATTAAAGCGATCGCGAGTCAAAGCCGAATTAATCCAGCCCTTTTATCAACAGACTGGAGAATAGGGAATACTGGGTTTTTCTCTATTCCCTATTCCCTCTTCCCCATTCCCTAGCGCGAAGTGCTATAGTTGCACAACTTCCCTGGTACTGACATGATAGTAAGACACCTTTAATTCGTTTGAATTACCCTAAATCACAAAAATATGGCAGAAATCCAGTTAACCAAAGGAATCACAGAAAAAGATGTTCCTGAAGTACGTCTGACCCGTGCTAGAGATAAAAGTAGTGGTACAGCAACATTTATTTTTTCCGATCCCACCGTTTTTAAGGAAGGCAATACTGATGAAGTCACTGGGTTACATCTGATTGATGAAGAAGGGGAAATCGTCAGTCGGGAAGTAAAAGCTAAGTTTATTGACGGTAAACCCACGACTGTAGAAGCCTTGTATGTGATGGAAGGAGAGGCGAAGTGGGATCGGTTTATGCGCTTTATGGAACGTTACGCCAAAGATCATGGTTTAGGCTTTCAGAAAGCATAGAACGATCTGGGACGAGGTAGGATGGCAGGATACCGCATTCGATTAGCGAAGGATAAGGGAGAGTTAGTCAAGCGGTTGGTTGAATCTAACGAAGATAATGCACCGTTTGAAACCTATGCAGATGTGGTGATGTTTGCGGCTACTCTGGGATATCACCGTAATCAAGCGGTTCCCCTGAATGATGTTATTGCTAAGGAACCCGCTCCCATTGCCTGGGAGATTTTTCGATCGCGGGGATACGATCTCACCATTCGCCTATTGGCGATCGCCAAAACTGAGGACGTTAGCGTGCTTTCCCTGTCTTCTGAAGAGGCGATCGCCAGTCAAATTCAAATCCTCGAAGACTATGCCAATGGGGGGCTACAAATCCTACAAGATGAGTTGCGCGGCATCATTGATATTACTCATCATCTCCCCCTGATGTTGCTCAAACACCAGCATCCCCAAGAATCCACCCCGGAATTCGATTTACGGCAATTTTTATAATTTAGGGAATAGGGAATAGGGAAAACTACGTTTTACTGTTTTCTTTGCAAGTCTATAAATAATTAATAGCCTCGTTAGGAGAGATATAGTCATTTTAATTAAGATTGACACACCAAGATTTATCTACAACAACGGTATCTGCAGGGGCGAACGGCCGTTCGCCCCTACAACCATGTCCCATCCTTAATTACAACAACTATAAGGAGCTTAAGCCCCTTGTTATATTACCCTTCTAATGTTCAAAAGCTTGTAAAACAAGACTTTTTCCTAGCCTGAAGCGCTATAAGCACTGCTTCATCAAGAAATAATTAACCTAAGTTTCCACTAAAACTGGTAACTCTGTCTCCTTCTTCGAGCGTTTCAAAAGCGCTGTTTCACTCGGTATTCTCGGTTTAGAAGCCAACTTGAGAAACTCTAGCATTTTAATAAATGCATAAGTAGGATCGGGCAGATAAATTACCTTATCTTCACGGAGCATAATGCCATGGCGACTTGAGGAAGGAAACGCATGATGAAGATTATGCCAGCCTTCCCCTAACGTGAGAAACGCCACCCAGCCATTATTGCGGCTCAAATCATTGGTTTCAAAGTATTCAGAGCCGGTAATATGGCAAAATGAATTCACTGTTTGTACCCCATGGAAAAGTAAGGTGGTACTCAGGAAAAACGCACCCAAATATTCCCAGCCACCGATCGCATAAGAAACGACTCCTAGGGCAACCAGAGGCAGAAAATGTAAGCGATCGAGTATCCTTAAGGGAAGATTATTTTCCACATCACTCGGTAGTTGAGTAGGGAAGAACTTTTTAGAGAGCAACCATCCCCCTTGAGACCAATAAAATCCACGCATTCCCTTATAGGGTGCATGGGGAGAGTGGGGATCGAGGTCTTGTTCGGCATATTGATGATGACAGAGATGGTGAGCTTTCCACCAACTTGGGCCCATTTGTCCAGCCGATGCACCGACTATACATCCTAACCAGAGAATAAAAGGATGAGCTTGATAGCTTTTGTGGGTAAGCAGTCGATGGTAAATGCCTGTCGTAGCCAGCATTCGGATGAAATATAAAAAAATAATCCAGGCGATCGCACCCCAAGATAAGCCAGTGAGTAAAACCATGAACGATCCAATATGACTAACGATAATCAATATTGGCCCGATAACATACGAAACCTTTGTAAGTAGGGAGTAATTCGGCATTGTATTGTTGTAGTATCCTTTGTTCAACTCCTGACCAAACCTAACGATATCACACCCTTCTTCTGAAGGAGATACTCCCAGCACTCCAGAGAGTCCAGATGCGGGTCAGTCAACAAGATATAACAGTAATAGGAGCCATCTCTGGGAACTCATTTTCCAGATATATAGCACTTCTCTCTTCTGGAGGAGTACAGCTTGAAGCCTTAGACCCTAAGCCATACAAGCTATTCCCTATTCTTTAGCACAAAGTGCTATATAGCGTTTTCTCATGACCCATTACCCCTTACCAGCGCAAAGCGCTCTCTACCATGTTTCAGCCTTTTTCTAAAACCTTAATCTACCTGAGCTGCTATGCGGCCGTTTTAACTGGAGCCTTCTCTGTCCCCCAAGCTTCTGCCCAACTGCCCACAGATCCCAATTTTGAACCTCCCCCTGGTGCTGGGAGACCTAATGAAACCGTAGGTGGAGGGAGTCGCCTTTTAGAAGAAGTGCTACAAATTGACTTTGAACCGCCTCCAGGTCAAGGGGCACCCCGTGAAACAGTTGGTGGAGCCAGTCGAGGCCCTAAATGTTTACCCCATGAAATGCCAGTGACCGTATTAGTCCCCAAAACAATTCAAGGCATTAAGTATGGCTTAACCGTCGATCCTTCTCCTGACTTTTTTGTTTATATCCCGGACACGGTGGCCACTCAAATTGAATTTATTGTCACGGATAATCAGCCTTATCCCAATGGACAAATTATTGATGAGCGGGTGATTGATATTCCTCAGAAACCGGGAATTATAAGAATTCCCTTGGAAGGGAACTTAGAAAATGACCAATATTATGAATGGGCAATTTACGTACAATGTCCCCAAGTTACTCCAGGCAGTGAACCCTCCTTTGCTTTTCCGTCTTCCGGATGGATCAAAAAAATTGCAGTGGATGAAACCCTCCAGCAAAAAGTAGAGGCTTCTTCAGTTATGGAAATGATACTCACCTATGCTGAAGAAGGGATTTGGTTCGACACCTTGAGTATTTTATATGAACAATTGGAAAAGGATCCAAATAATGATAAATTGCAAAAAACCTGGAAGCATTTATTGCAAGATCAAATCACTGATATTGACCCCTTAATTCTAGATTCTTCAATCGTTGATTGTTGTCAGTCTTAGTCCTCTGGCTATATATGTGGAAAAAAATCCAACAAAATTGGGAAGAATGGAGAGGGGTTATTCTGATTTCTCCGAGCATAGCATTAGCGGTTATTGGATTGCGAATGTTCGGAGTATTCCAACTGTTAGAATGGGCAGCATTAGACCAATTTTTCCGCTGGCGACCCATAGAACCGATGGATGAAAGAATTGTAATTGTAGGCATTACCGAATCGGATATTCAGCAAATGCAAAAATGGCCCCTATCCGATCGAGTTTTGACTCAATTAATTGAGAAAATCCAGTCCCAACATCCTAGGGCGATCGGCTTGGATCTGTATCGAGATTTGCCCGTAGAACCGGGTTATCAGCAGTTTGTGGAGGTCGCGAGAAATACCCCAAACTTAATTGGGATTGCCAAAATTGAGGGCGATCGCCTGGGAGAGTCGGTGGCTTCTTCCCCAGTTTTAGAGGAACTCAATCAAGTTTCAGCAGCCGATTTGATTCTCGATGGTGATGGCAAAATTAGACGGATGTTATTGTCAGTTCGCGATAGTGGCGGTAAAACGTTTTATGGATTGGGGACTCGATTGGCTTTGGATTACCTGCAAGACGAGGGCGTTAAATTAGAGATGCTCGATGCCCACAGGGGTAAGGTAGGCTTGGGAAAAGCTATTTTTAGCCCCCTCCAACCGAATGATGGCGGATATGTGAATGCAGATACCGGAGGCTATCAGATTATGTTAAATTTTCGCTCTCGGTTTTGTTTGCTTTCCCAGCAGCCTTGTCAATTATTTGAAACAGTAACTCTCAGTGATGTTTTAGACGATCGCCTCCCCCCCAATCTGATGCGCGATCGCATTGTCCTCATTGGTGGAAAAGCAGCAAGTCTCAATGACCGCTTCATTACCCCCTTTGGCTATAGTTTCCAAGAAGGGGGGATTCGTTCCGGGGTTGAACTTCATGCAGATCTTGCCAGTCACATCATTAGCGCAGCTTTAGATGGCCGTCCCCAAATCCAGTTTTGGTCAGAAATTGAAGAAGGACTTTGGATTGGATTTTGGTCAACTTGGGGAGCTATTTTAGGCTGGATTTTCTTGCGTATCCGTTGGAAAATGATCAGCGTGTTTTTCTGTAGTTTTGGCTTAACCTTAATCACGTATGGAGCATTTCTATTGGGTTGGTGGTTACCTGTTTTTCCTCCCTTAGTTGCACTATTCGGGGCAGCCATTTCAATTACAGCTTATATTGGCTTGTTAGAGCGCCACAACCGACAAACCATTATGCATTTATTTGAACGCCACGTCACACCTAAAATTGCCCAAGCTGTTTGGAGAGACCGACACCAACTGCTCAATGAAGGGAAACTAACGGGACGAAAACTGACGGCTACGGTTTTATTTACGGACTTGCAAGGTTTTACGACCATTAGCGAAAGTATAGACCCGGAAACCCTGATGGTTTGGTTAAATCAGTATATGAATGCCATGGTCAATATTGTCTTAAATCATGATGGGGTAGTGGATAAATTTATTGGCGATGCGGTGATGGCGGTTTTTGGGGTTCCTATTCCTAGCAATACTCCAGAGGCGATCGCCCAAGATGCCCAATTAGCGGTACAGTGTGCTGTAGAAATGGGGAAAAAACTGCGATCGCTCAACCGTGCTTGGAAAGCCTCCGGACTCCCGACTGTAGCCATGCGGGTGGGTATCGCTACTGGCGAAGTGGTCGCGGGTTCCCTCGGTTCTGACCAACGGATGAACTATACCACCATTGGCGATAGTGTTAATGTTGCGGCTCGTTTAGAAAGTTATGATAAAACCTTAGATGGCGGCTTATGTCGCATCCTGATTAGTGAAGAAACCTATGAAAAAATCAAGGGGCAATTTCCGACCCAGGCGATCGGATCGGTCTCCCTCAAAGGTCGCACCGCACCCGTTAAAATTTATCAAGTAATCGGTAGTAGGTAAGAGGTAAACTATTTTTCCTGGAAAAGATTTGTCGGTTGGGTAGAAGCGAAAAAACTTTGTCCCTACTCCCATCCTCTATTGCCTCTTCCTTACGCCATCGGGTTATTAATACCCACCCAGCGAGTTACGATATTACCCAACGTTGTACATAGTAATTTTGATGGTTGATTATGCATTTAGTGTCTAGAAAATGTTCTTTTCGACTCCGCTCAGGGAACATTTTATTTCTACTTTCCATTTCTCTTTTGGCCCTGTTCTTCAACTTTGCCGTACCCTCTGCACTGGCCCTCCAAGTGCCTCAGCCGGGAGCCAACAATTTTGTTACGAGTGCTGTGAATCAAGTTGGTCCAGCAGTCGTGCGGATTGATACGGAGCGTACCATTGTACGGAATATAGACCCCTTTATGACCGATCCCTTCTTTCAACGGTTTTTTGGTGAAGAGTTTTTTAATACTGCACCCCGTGAAGAACTGCAACGGGGCCAAGGCTCAGGATTTATCATCGACTCGAATGGGATTATTCTGACCAATGCCCATGTCGTTAGTGGTGCAGACCGCGTACAAGTGACTCTCAAAGATGGCCGCTCCTTTGAAGGCAACGTTTTGGGCACCGATCGGGTTACGGACTTAGCCGTCGTGGAAATTGACGACCCCCAAGGGCAATTACCGATGGCTCCCTTGGGAGATTCCGATCGCGTACAAGTCGGAGATTGGGCGATCGCCGTCGGCAACCCCCTAGGCTTAGATAACACCGTCACCCTCGGTATTATCAGCACCCTTAATCGCCCCTCTTCAGAAGTCGGCATTCCCGATAAACGGGTAGACTTTATCCAAACTGATGCCGCGATTAACCCCGGAAATTCCGGCGGCCCCCTGCTCAACGACCAAGGCGAAGTAATTGGAATTAATACCGCTATTCGCGCCAATGCCACCGGAATTGGATTTGCCATTCCGATTAATAAAGCCAAAGCCATTCAAGGACAACTCACGAAAGGAGAAAAAGTCGCCCATCCTTACATTGGCGTGCAAATTATCAACCTTACTCCAGAGTTAGCCAAAGAAAATAATAGCGATCCCAACGCTCCCTTATTTTTGCCCGAAATTGAAGGAATTTTAGTCATGAAAGTGATTCCAGATACTCCTGCGGCTGATGCGGGTTTACGTCGAGGGGATGTCATCATTGCTATTGATAATCAACCGATTAAAACAGCAGATGAATTGCAGCGCATAGTCGATCAAAGTGGTTTAGGTACGTCCTTGTCCATTCAGGTAAAACGGGGCAATCAGACCCGACAATTCCGGGTGAAAACGGCCCAGTTAGAAGAGGTCATGGAGAATTAATCTATTCCTCCTACAATAAATCAACAAGCTCCCTCTTCTGTCGCATTCCGAAAAGCTAAAGCTTTTCGGAATCTTATATCAATTTAAAATTGAAAATTTTAAATGGGTATGGGTTGGAGAAAATTGCCTCTAGCGACGCTAATATCAGGATCTACACTGTGAAAGATTTATTTAGAAATGTCCTAACCATAAAACGTAACACTATAATTCCCAATATGTCTATTCCCTATTCCCTGTCAGCCGCCTCATGGTCCCAGAATGGGAAAAGAGGGAGAGGGGATAAGCACAAAAACCTAGCTTTTTTGAAAAGATGCGCTATACTGTCCCAAACTGTTGACCGATGGTGGAAGTAAGCTGATGTCAGAACAAACCTGTCCCGTCTGTGGTGTCAAGATTCAAAAGATGGTCGGTAGCGATCGGGTTTTGTTTTCCTATGGGCCGCCAGCCACTCGCGACAAATTATGGCAAAAGGTTTGCCAGTATGTACAAAAACCCAGTTGTATTAACCAAGATCAAGCTAATAATCCTGCAAAATAGCTAAGTTAGTCAAATATCTCCTAACGGTTTGCTTCCGATAAAGGTAAACCGGTTCCACCCCGTTGGACTAAGACTAACTCGGCTCCAATACTAATGGCAATTTCTGCTGGTGTTAAGGCTCCAATATCCAATCCAATGGGGGCATAGATCCGATTGAGTTTATCTAAAGGAATGGGATAATCTGCGAGTGCTTTGTGGATTTTGTTCACCCGTTTAACCGATCCAATCATGCCAATATAGCGATGGGGGAGATTGTTCTGTAGCAAACTCGTTAGGGCTTCGAGGTCGTAATCATATCCACGAGTGACCATGGCGATATAAAGGGGATGATGATAAGGCCATTGGTCTAAAAGGGTGGTTATGGAATCGGTGCAAATCGCTAATGCAGAGGGGAAACGCTCAGGATTAGCCCATTGGGGGCGATCGTCTTGAATAACGACTTGAAAGCCTAATAATGTAGTAACTTGAGCGAGTTTTTCCCCCACATGACCTGCACCGATAATCAGGAGTAGGGGAGGAGGTTCAATCAAGTCGATAAATCCTGATTGTGGGGAGGGTTGGGGAGAGTTCAGGCTGAGAAGATGGGGAGAGAAACCGGGAGAAAAGGGGGTAAATAGACGCACCGTATGACCCTGATTGAGCCGATCTAGGATACGGGTGATTAACATGATCGCCGCTTCTCCGGACCATTTAGCCACCCACACCTGCATTTGCCCCCCACAAACCCCCTCGGTAACTCGCTGAACTGCACCGGATAGGTCAATGTTCACCTTCTGCGGATCGCCCGATGCTAAAACGTTCTCCATGGTGCTTAAAACCTTGGCTTCTCCCGCTCCTCCGCCAATGGTATCCAACAGCGTGCCATCGCCACAGAGCGCCATTTTCGCCCCCACTTCCCTCGGTACAGAGCCAGTTGTTTTGATGACTGTGGCGATCGCCACATCTTGGGTTTGCAAAGGCTTGAGTAACTGTTGATAAAATTGCAGTGACATAGCTGGGTGCTGAACTGCCCTTGGATGGTCTCTCTGGATTATATCGCCATTACCCATTACCCATTAATGACTATGATTGAAACTCTGCAAATTAATGCCCAACGTCTCCAGAGTTCCTTAGAAGAACTGGCGAAAATTGGTCAAAAGGGCGATCGCAGTATTTGTCGCCTTGCCTTTTCTGACGAAGATCTCCAAGCACGTGCCCTAGTGCGTCAGTGGATGGAAGAAGCAGGCATGAGAGTCCGAGTTGATAGTGCCGGAAACTTGCGCGGAACCTATCCCGGAAAACAGCCCCATCTTCCCGTCTTAGCCACCGGTTCCCATCTCGATACAGTCGTGTCTGGCGGTAAGTTTGACGGAGCATTGGGAGTCCTTGCTGGACTTGAAGTGGTTCGGGTTTTAAATGACCATCAACAACACTTCAATCATCCTCTAGAAGTCATTGTCTTAACTGATGAAGAAAGCACCATGATCGGTTGTAAAGCGATTTCTGGAAGGGCATCTTTAAATCCAGAAGACTATCAAACCAAAGTCAATCTTTCTATCATCGATGCCTTAGCTAAAGTGGGCGGTAATTGGCACACTTTAGCCGAAGCGAAACAAAGCCGCCAAGACATCGCCGCCTTTTTAGAGTTGCATGTCGAGCAAGGAGCCGTCCTAGAACAATTGGGTAAACAAATTGGGATTGTTCAAGGGATTGTTGGCCAACAACGCTATATCGTCACCGTTAAAGGTAGAGCTAACCATGCTGGAACCACACCGATGGGAATGCGTAAAGATGCCCTCACTGCTGCCGCTCGAATTGTCCTCGGAGTCGAACACTTAGCCGAATCGGCTCCTGGCGATCCAGTTGCTACGGTAGGCACACTGCAAGTGTTTCCCAATGCCCCTAATATTATTCCCAGCTTAGTTAAAATGACTGTCGATATTCGAGATTTGAATCAGCCAAGCCTCGACGGTTTAGTCGCTGACTTAACAATCCAATTAGAACAAATTTCGACGGCGACAGGAACTCAAATTACCATCGAACCCCTGCTGAACGTTCAAGCGACTCTCGCCTCTGCCAAAATTCAACAGCAGATCGCCAGTGTGTGCCAAGACTTAGGATTAAGCCATCTTTCCCTCCCTAGTCGCGCGAGTCATGATGCCCAAGAATTGGGACGCTGTACGGATATGGGGATGATTTTCGTGCCTTCTCAAGGGGGAATTAGCCATTCCGGAGAAGAGTATACTGGCGATCGCGATTGTCTGCAAGGAGCAAGGGTTTTATTGCATACTTTACTAAAATTGGATCAAGAATATTAGACATCTCCTAAAATTCTTATTGATCTCAAAGCAATGCGAAAGCAGCTTCCGAAGTTTCTGGAATTAGTGCTATAGCAGTGCAAAGGATAGTTAGGACATCTTCTGTTGCCTATTGCCTTCTCCACTGTGTAGCTACAAGGGGCGATCGCCCCATAAGATCGGTTACTATTCAGGAACGCGAACTTCTATCACACTGCCATTGAAGTTATACGTAAACCCTTCCAACTCTACAGGTGTGCCAATTTTGAGCTTACTATTGCCCAACACTACACCGCTATCAGTAATTTGGGCATTTCCAGTCAGAGTCATTAACATATCGAGGGAAAAACGACTCTGTTCTCTGGGATCTTCTAAGGCTTTGGCACTACCATCCGGTTGAGGAATAATAACCGGACGTTCTAAGCGTTCTACGGATTTAACGGTTACGCTTCCATAGGGTTGATTGCGGATAACAATATTGGTTGTCTGGCTTTCTTGGAATTCCTGAATCAAGGCTTCTGGAGTCCGTACACTTAACCCCCGAACAATAACATCGACTTCTACGGGTTTGGTGACTACTCCCACTTGGGCAACAGATCCAGAGGTTCCTGGATAGAAGAAAATGCCGAATAAGACTAGGCCGATGACGACGAGCGCGCCGAGATCGAGAATGGAGAATTTGCCAAATAACCGACCTTTTGAATCTAACAGTGCCATAGTGGAGATAGAAAGAAAACAGGATAATCTTGGCTCAGGATAGCATGGGCTAGGCAAAAGGTAATAGGTAATAGGTAATAGAGGATGAACTTTTGCTCAAGGGAGTGCCGGAGAATTAGAGGGTATTGTATAACGGAGGCAACTCCTGTAAGGTTTGATGCATATAGGCATCAAGTTCGGCGATCGCTATTTCTTTTGCTGATTCCGATACAAATGAACTCAGAAACGAGTTTTTCGCCAATTGATATAAGTCCTGTTGACTCAAGTTTAGGGCTTCATAGATAGCCATGAAGTTTTCTTGCACATAGCCCCCAAAGTAGGCTGGATCGTCCGAGTTAACGGTTACTCGTAAGCCGGCATCTAGTAATTGTTTGATGGGATGTTGCTCGAGGGTTTCAAAGACACCCAGCTCAATATTGGAGAGGGGACAAACCGTGAGGGGAATTTGCTGTTCTTTGAGCCATGCCATCAGTTTAGGGTCTTCTGGCGATCTCACTCCATGGTCAATGCGGGAGACTTTGAGTGAGTCGATCGCTTCCCAGATATACTCAGGAGGCCCTTCTTCTCCTGCGTGAGCAACAGTCAACAACCCATGCGCTCTGGCGCGATCGAAAACAGCAGTAAACTTAGAAGGGGGATGACCTCGTTCTGAAGAATCTAAACCCACCCCAACGATCCAATCTTGGTAAGGGAGTGCATCTTCTAGGGTTTTCATTGCATCTTCAGCGCTCAGATGACGTAAAAAACACAGAATTAGACCGGAAGATATGCCCAGTTGACTTTGACCATCGACCAAGGCTTGATGAATGCCAGCGATCGCAACTTCAAAAGCAATTCCCCGCTGGGTATGGGTTTGAGGGTCAAAGAAAATTTCCGTATGGCGTATGGTTTGCTTGTCGGCCCGTTGTAGATAAGCCCAGGTGAGGTCATAAAAGTCTTGCTCAGTACAGAGGACATTGGCTCCTGCATAGTAGAGATCCAGAAATGATTGTAAATCTTGGAATTGATAGGCCTGATGGGCAGCTTCTATGGAATTATAGGGAAGGGTCATCTGGTGGCGATCGGCTAAGGCAAACATTAATTCCGGTTCCAAAGATCCTTCAATATGAATATGTAATTCTGCTTTCGGTAACTCTCGAATCCAATCATTAATCACGATCAATACTCCTCTGTTATTCAGTAAGCATAGATACTAAAAACTCAATGGGTCAATGAGAGATTTTATCTATTCCACATTTTAGCAAATTGATCTAGATTTTGTCCGCTTAGATACATCCCAGTGATTTCGTCAATATAATCCATGATTTTTATCGAGTATTTCTATAGAGATCCTAGGGGTTTTACAACAGATCTGAAACGGAGAATGATATAATTACCTTTAATATTTTATGATCGTTTTTTTAGAAATCAAAAATGGACTTTGAGTTTCAGTTTGCCATTATCAGTGATTTACATATTGCCCTACCCCATACCATTTGGGATCATCCTAAGCGCTTCCATCTAGTGGAAATCAGTATTCCAGCCTTAGAGTTAGCCCTCGATCATCTCAGTCAATTGGATCTGGATTTTTTGCTCTTGCCAGGGGATTTAACTCAACATGGAGAGCCAGAAAATCATCAATGGTTAAAAGAGTGCCTTTCCCAGTTGCCCTATCCAGTTTATGTGATTCCAGGCAATCATGATATCCCGACTCAGTGGGGCAATGAAACCTCAATTAGTCGTGCTAAGTTTCCCACCTATTATCATCAATTTGGATATCACCAATCTCGACAAACCGATTATACCTGTGAACTCTTACCAGGTGTGCGTCTCATTGCTTTAGATTCTAATGAATTTGATGAAGACGGGAAACAATTCGGCTATGGGTATCTGAATGAAGCCCAGTTTGAATGGTTAGAGGATATTTTAGCAACTACGAGTGAACCCTTACGTTTGGTGATGATTCATCATAATGTGATTGAACATTTACCGGATCAGCGCACTCATTGTTTAGGCCAACGCTATATGTTAAAAAATGGGCCGCGCTTAATTAATGTATTGCAGGAATCAGGCATCAATTTAATGTTTACCGGTCATTTGCATGTTCAGGATATTGCCCAACAGGGTAATTTATATGAAATTACTACCGGATCTTTGGTGAGTTATCCCCATGCTTATCGAACCTTAAAAGTTACCTCGCAAGCTGAGGGAAAAACGAGAATGGAGATTCAATCCCATCAGATAAAAACCCTTCCCGGTTGGGAGAATTTAGGCGAATTTTCACGGGAATGGATGGGAGAGCGATCGCACCCATTTATGATGCGTCTATTAACCGGAGATCCTTGCAACTTAACGGAGGAAGACGCACAGCAATGGGTGGTTTCTCTGCGCTATTTTTGGGCAGATATTGCCCAAGGGGATACCCAGTTTCACTTTCCCCATTTTCCTGAAGATCTGCGAACCTACTTTGAGAGCTTTAGCGCCCAGCCCGATCTAGGGGATAATCACAGAGCGATCGAATTTTGAGAGTGTTCGATCGGATATAGCGCTTTGCGCTAGGGAATGGGCAATAGGAAATAGGAAATAGGCAATAGAAAGAAAGACGGTTGACTGAATATCAACCGTCTTAAGAATTAGCTAAAAATAGCAAGGTTCAGGCTTAAGCCATAGGTTAGAGGAGTTTGCTCCTAGTCCGTAGCCTTGGTTAACACTGGAGTCTGTTGATCCTCAGATTGAATGGTCACTTGTCCAGACTCATCCACGTCAACAACGGCTGTAGACCCTTCACCCACTCGACCAGAGAGGAGTTCTTCCGCTAAGGTGTCTTCCAATAGGCGCATAATGGCTCGACGCAGAGGACGCGCACCGTAGGCGGGATTATACCCTTCTTCAATCAACCGGTCTTTGAATTTATCGGTGACTTGCAGGGTAATGTCTTTTTCGGTTAAGCGCTTGAAGACATCCTTGAGCAAGATTTCGGCAATTTCTTTGACTTCTTCCTTGTTCAACTGACGGAAGACGATGATTTCATCTAACCGGTTGAGGAACTCAGGACGGAAGTAGGCTTTGAGTTCTTCGTTAACTAAGGAACGGATGCGGTTATATTGGGCATCTTCGGCGTTGTCGTCGAACTCGAACCCAAGTCCACCGCCACCTTTTTCAATCACCTTAGACCCAATGTTACTGGTCATGATCAAGAGGGTGTTCTTGAAGTCTACGGTGCGTCCTTTGGCATCGGTTAAACGACCATCTTCTAAGATTTGCAGCAGCATGTTGAAGATGTCGGGGTGTGCCTTTTCAATTTCATCGAAGAGAACGACAGTATAGGGACGACGGCGAACGGCTTCCGTGAGTTGTCCCCCTTCGTTGTATCCAACATATCCAGGAGGAGAACCGATCAGCTTGCTGACGGTGTGCCGTTCCATGTATTCGGACATATCGAGACGAATCATTGCTTCTTCAGAACCGAAGAAGTAGGAAGCCAGAGCTTTGGTTAACTCGGTTTTTCCAACCCCAGTGGGCCCGGAGAAGATGAAGCTGGCAATGGGTCGGTTGGGGTTTTTCAGACCAACACGGGCGCGTCTGATGGCGCGGGAGACGGCTTTGACGGCATCTTCTTGACCGATAATCCGAGTATGGAGAGTGTCTTCCATATGTAGGAGTTTTTCGGATTCGGTTTCGGTGAGTTTGTTGACGGGAACTCCAGTCCAGGAGGCGACGATATGGGCGATGTCTTCTTCGGTAACGATGGGGTCATCGCTGACTGAGCCTTCGTCTTTGCCTTTGCTGGCAATGGTGCGAATTTGGGATTTGAGTTCCATTTCGCGATCGCGTAATTCCCCAGCTCTATCAAAGTCTTGGGAGCGTACCGCATCATCTTTTTGCTTGAGAACACCGCGTAGTTCGCGATCGAGTTCTTTGGCTGCTGGGGGCAGTTTTGAGTTAATTAAGCGTACCCGCGATCCGGCTTCATCAATCAAGTCAATGGCTTTATCGGGGAGGTAGCGGTCAGAAATATAGCGATCGCTCAATTTAGCGGCTGCATCCAAAGATTCATCCGAAATTTTCAACTTGTGGTGCTGTTCGTACCGCTCGCGCAGCCCATGTAAGATCTCGATGGTTTCTTCCACAGAAGGCTCACCCACCATCACCGGTTGAAAACGCCGCTCTAGGGCAGCATCCCGCTCGATGTGTTTGCGGTATTCATCTAAGGTTGTGGCTCCAATACATTGAAGCTCGCCCCGAGCGAGGGCAGGTTTGAGGATATTGGCGGCATCGATCGCCCCTTCAGCCGCTCCTGCACCAATGAGAGTATGGACTTCATCAATCACCAGGATGACATTGGCTGCTGAACGAATTTCATCCATGATTTTCTTCAGCCGCTCTTCAAACTCTCCTCGGTACTTGGTTCCCGCCACCAGCAGACCGATATCGAGGGTAACGACGCGCTTATCTTCCAGGATATCCGGGACATCACCATGGGAGATCCGTTGAGCCAACCCTTCGGCGATCGCTGTTTTCCCAACCCCCGGTTCACCGATCAGTACCGGGTTATTTTTAGTCCGCCGACCCAAGATTTGGATCACCCGTTCAATTTCCGTTTGCCGACCGACCACCGGATCGAGTTTTCCTTCAGCGGCCAATTGGGTTAAATTCGACCCAAACTCATCTAACGTTGGGGTCTTATTCGAGGAACGTCCACCTACCGCCGAAACTTCAGCCGTTTCACCGAGCATCCGAATGACCTGAGTGCGAACCTTAGACAGATCCACGCCCAAATTCTCTAAGACACGGGCAGCTACCCCTTCTCCTTCGCGAATTAAACCCAAAAGTAAATGCTCTGTGCCAATATAGTTATGTCCCAATTGACGAGCCTCTTCTAGGGATAGCTCTAGAACCCGTTTGGCTCTGGGTGTAAATGGAATTTCTACAGCGACAAATCCCGAACCCCGACCGATGATCTTTTCTACCTCAATCCGGGCATCCTTAAGATTGACCCCCATGGATTTCAGGACTTTTGCGGCCACTCCCGTCCCCTCCCCAATCAAACCGAGAAGGATTTGTTCTGTGCCCACGAAGTTGTGACCCAGGCGGCGGGCTTCCTCCTGAGCTAACATGATCACCTTAATGGCTTTTTCTGTGAAGCGTTCAAACATGGCGTTTTCCCATCACCTGCTGCTTTTTGGTAAGCTGATTCTAACATAGGAAAATCGTTAGGTTATTGTGCGGTCAGTAACAGAATTTAGGCCGGTTTTCCGCCCTTCTCCGGAAAATAGGGATGGGGAGATGGGGAGATAAGCGGATGGAGGGGATGGGGAGATCACTGATTAGCAATGGGTAATCCGTAATCTGTTTTTACTCTCTACAATCCGGGCAAATCCTCAATCACGCGGGTTGACTGTATTCGGATCGATACCCATGGCTTGCAAGCGATCTTCTAGTTCTCGTAATTTAGCTTCAGCAGCATTAGCGCGATCGCGCTCCTGTTCGGCTAGCTCTTGAGAGAGCAGAATCAAATTCCCCTCGGCATCAAAGAACCGTAACCAAGGAGCCTTTTCCTTAGTTAACGTTCCATCCCAAAGGCCTAACCACAATTCCAAACTCTGACACCATAACCATCCCCGTTCGTCAGGAACAATTTCCTCATAGCGGCCATTACTGTTCAAATGCCATCCTTGCAAAGACTGGCGATTGAAGGGATTATAAACAAAATAATCTCGTGTTTTAAAGGTTTGCTCATAGATCTTTTTTTTCGGGCCGGTATCCTCACTTGCTGTTGAGGGGGACATAAGTTCAACAATTACATCTGGATAACGCCCTTCTTCTTCCCAAACCACCCAACCTTGACGCTCTTTTGTGCCATCCACATTTAAGGTCACAAAAAAATCTGGCCCTCTAAAATCGCGATCGCGGGCTTGGCGACTACTGTAGTAGACAAACATATTCCCACCGGTAAAATAGTCATCGCGTCCTTGATAAGCTTGATGGATGGCTTCAATCAGGACATTCATGGCGATGCGATGGCGATTGCTTTCCAATGTCTCTCCGTCATCAAAAATTAAATCAGTAGGGGGTAAGGGAGAAGTCCATTCCTGCTCGGTTTCAGTTTCTAAAGTTTGGGTCAGTGCAACAGACATGGCTCACCTCTGGAATCATGGACTATTGAGTTTTATTATATAGCCTTACACCATCTTCAGGCTTTACTTATTACTTATTACTTAATTACTTAATTTCAAATCTGCGGGTGTATTGCAGTTGTGGAGGATCTGAGCAATTCTGGCATCTACGGGTAAGGGTTGTACCGGAATGGAGGATAACCAGTGTTGAAAGGCACTACCTCCATTCTGGATAAAGGATTTTAGAGTCAGTTGATGATCGGGACGGTAAAATCCACACAGGGGTTCCCAGTACTTTCCCTGAATCGGAACAACGGCTAAGGTTGATTCAGGAATGTCGGAGAGTTGGGCGATCCAATGCTGCAAAAGAGTGGGGTCTAAGTTGGGTAAATCGCAACCGAGCAACAAAATCCAGGGATGTTGAATTCTTTCCCAAACTTGAGAGAGAGCAACTAAGGGCCCGTTTCCAGGGTTGGACTCGACGATCCACTGGCAATGTGGGGGGGCGATCGCCCGATAGCGATCGGGCCAAGGCGTAACGATATATACCTGCTCTGTACATTGGGTGGCGACTTCCGATACCCGTTGCAGCAAAGGGACTCCATTCCAGGGAATCAGAGCCTTGTCCTGTCCCATGCGGGAACTTTGCCCTCCGGCTAAAATGACACTGGCTACGGTAGCACTGGGAAAAATAGACATGGGTTATTGATAACTCACCGCCGTTCCACTTGCTGCGACCATCAGCATACTACTGCCACCCGAAACTGAAATGGTTTCATAGTCAAGATCGACACCAATAACTGCATTTGCGCCCATCTTCTGAGCCTCAGCTACCATTTCCTTCATCGCGGTTTCTTTGGCTTCCCGGAGTGATTTCTCATAAGCTCCCGAGCGCCCGCCCACGATATCACGAATACCAGCAAAAAAATCTTTGAAGATATTAGCCCCTAAGATTGCCTCTCCACTGACGACACCATGATAAGCGGTAATCTGATATCCATCCAAACCATCTGTTGTAGTAACTAGCACAATATAAGTCCTCATTCAATCAGAATTTATCTCGATCTTAACCCATCCCTATTGCCTATTTTCTTTCTCTTTATAGCGCTGTTGTATCTCTTCAATACTAAACAGAGCTTCAAACTTCAACCCCATAGACTGGTAAAACTCTGCACCTCCCTGGAGGCGATCGACTAATGCTACGATTTGGTTCACTTCGTATCCTACAGCGCGCAAGCGCTCCACCGCTTTCATCGCCGACTGTCCCGTAGTGACTACATCCTCTAGCACGACCACCTTAGCGCCCTGGGGTAACGTTGGTCCTTCGATATAAGCCTGAGTTCCATGACCCTTGGCTTCCTTACGCACAATTAACGCTGAGATGGGCCGCTCTTCATAAGCAGAAACGACACTTACCGCAGTCACAATTGGATCGGCTCCTAAAGTTAAGCCTCCCACAGCTTGCACGTCTTCAGGAAGCATATTTAACAACAACTCGCCCACAGCTACAGCTCCTTGAGGATGGAGGGTAACCGGTTTACTATTGATATAGTAAGAACTTTTTTGGCCAGAAGAGAGTAAAAAATCTCCCTCTTGATAAGCCAATTGACAAAACAAATCTATTAACTCTTGACGTGAGGTCAAATCTACCATGAGGATACCTGATCTTTCCTGGAAATTATAGCGCTGGTAATGAGTAATGGCTAATTGGTAAACTATAATTTTTGATGCCCAAAGTACCATGACCCTTGCGCGTTCGAGTCCTCTTTCTCTTGAGGTGATTCCCATGCGTCTGCCAGATGCAGACCCGGAATTACTGCACCATGACCCCTTAGCTCCTGAAGGGATTCCCCTGATGCTGATTCCAGGAGAACCCAGCCAGCTTATGGTCAAACTGGGTAATCCTGGAGAACACCTCTTGAATGTGACCCTAGAATTTCGGGGAAATTTGCCCCAGGCTTGGTATTCTTGCGAGAGGGAAAATTCTGAAATCTCTCCTGGCATCAGCCAAGATATTATCATCGAATTCCAAGCACCGGATGACTTTTTTGAGGCATTCCTGGCCCTAAGAGAAAATTCAAGTTTACGGATTAATTATAGTGGTCGGCTTCAGGTGTATGGAGCGAGGCCAGGAACGGTGAGCCAACTGATTGATGTGGCGGATATTAACTTTTATGTGCGTCCCCAATCTAGGTATTTAGACTTTTTGCCCCAAATCTATCGGGAAGTTGATTTTGTAGGGCGGTTTTTGAAGATTATTGAAGAAACGTTTAACCCGGATGTGCAGATGATGGCGAGTTTATTTGCCTATCTCGATCCCTTAACTGCGCCCCAATCTATGTTGCCATTTCTAGCCCATTGGGTGGGTTGGGAATTGCAATCTTATTTGAGTTTAGAGCAACAGCGATCGCTCATTCGCCACGCCTTAGAGATTTATCGCTGGCGAGGTACGCGTCGAGGGTTGCGACTCTATTTACATTTGGTGACGGGTTTACCCTTGGATGATGAGGTGGAACGGGAGGAAGATAAACATATTGCCATTCTGGAAACCTTTAGCCAAGGATTAGTTTTAGACCATTCAATTTTGGGGCAAGATGCTCTGTTGGGTGGAGGTCAGCCGTTTCATTTTCGGGTACATTTGCAACCCGATACTCCAGGGTCGGTGGATGAGGCTTTGGTGCGTCAGGTGATTGACCAGCAAAAACCGGCATTTTGTACCTATGAGTTGCAAATTGATTAGTGGATAATGGAGCAATACCTCCTTAGGCCAAAAGTTAATTAAGTTTTAATTTTTTCCTGAAAATGACCGTTTTATGGCCATACTGTCTGTTACAGATCGTGATTGAGTAAGGCTTGTGACGTTATCTGCCGATCCCGGAAGTGGCACAGAGCTTCCCTACCCTGTTCCTCTAGAACGGTTGGTTGTCCATGATGGTTTGCTTTTAAATGCTCATCGTTGGCAACGGGCCCATGAATATCATCGAAAGCGCCAGAATTTATATTATCAGGCGCTCCATCAACCTGGAATTGTTTATGGTTTGGGGGTGAAAGTGATTTCAGCTCCTGATAGTATCGCAGCCCAGTATCGTGACGGACGCTGGGTAGAAGTACAACCGGGGATGGCTATTGACCGGATGGGAAATCCAATTATTGTCGATCGGGCGATCGCCTTTCGCATTGCTCTAAGTCCCAAGGAAATCCCAGTTACAGTCTATTTAGTACTCAGTTATGTCGATCCAGAAACCCTACAGCGCAATTCTGAGGTGGAACTGGTTCCGGAAACGTTCCGCATTGATGAGAAAAGCACCCCTCCATCAGGTTTAGAAGTGGAATTATGCCGTTTGCAGCTCTCTCCTGGAACGGTGCAGTTATCCCCCTCTGGGGGTTCCCTGAGCGGAGTCGAAGGGGGCAACGTTGGGGATGTGTTTGCGCCCCAGATCAATCAGTTGGATCTGCGCTATCGCTCTCCTGTGGGAGTTCGCCCCCAAGGAACGGTACAGGTTGCCTATATGCAGGGTGGAAATGGGGGCGATCGCCTGACGGCTTCTAATTTATCCTGTTTACTACAGGCCTTTGTAGCCCTCGATCCGGGAATGCGAGGGATTGAAGAAGTTGCTTCGGTTACCTGGAGCAATACCGAGAACTCGGAAGGGTTGGAAGAATCTTGGGAGATGACGGCGACTCGTCAGGGGTTAGTTTGGCAAGGCTATGATTTAATCTATTTAAGTTACAATCAGGCGCTGAATACGAATGAGGCTCAACAGGCAAGTTTACGAGCCTATGTAGGATTAGGGGGGGTAATCTTCATTGAGCTATTGGAAGAGGAGACCCAGGTAGATGAGTTGAGTTTTGTACAACAGGAACTGTTAGAGGCGATCGCCGATATTGGCGATACAGTAGAGTTACAAGAGGTGAAAACCCAGTTAAACGAAGAATTAGCAGCTTGTGAAGAGGAATTAAATCGCCAAATTCAAGAGATTTGTGCATCTATAGAACAATTAGCCATGAATCTAGGCATGTCTGGCGCTCATTTAGGGCAATTATCCCCATGGCATCCCCTGAAAACCCAACCCTTTTTATTTAGTGCCCTACCCAAAATTAAGCAAAATCCGGTTCGCCTGTTTAATTGGGGAGGCGTAGTTTTGGCGATCGGGGATTTATCCTTAGCGTGGGGACTCGAGAGTGGACTAGAGTTACCCAGAGAAAAAATTCGCAATGCCCAAGAATTGGGGATTAATCTTTTACATTTTGCCTGGCGCAGACGGCATTTAACCCAATTGCAACACTAGATTCAGAGGGCAAAAAGGAACAAGACATCATGAGGACAAGAAAATGAAACGTTGGCACAATAGTTTACTGATCCAGCATGTGGGCTATTTTTCCGTGTTGTCCCTAGTTTCAGTGGTCGGGCTGGCGATCGTCATTTACTATCAGTCTGTTGAGCTGCTGAAAAAATCGATTACCAGTCAAATGGAAGTCGTAATTTCCATTAAAGAAAATCAGATTGATAACTGGTTTTACCAACAACATAAAACTATCTTACTGATCGCTCAAACGCCAACCCTAGTTGACTCTTATGCCAGTTTTCTGGATAACACAGATCGGCAATCCTATCAAACAATTGAAGATTACTTTCGCACGATTTTAACAACCGAAAATACCATTCAATCTTTATCCATATCCACCAACAGTGGGATTGTTTCTATCTCAACTGAAGGAGAGGAAGAAGGGAACTATCAACCCCTGGGTGATTCTGTCACTTATTTTACACAAGAAAATCTAGAAACCGTTCGTCCAACCTTATATACTTCCCCGATCACACGGGAAACGGCCATGACCTTTGCTACTCCTTTACTCAACGATCAAGGGGAAAGAATAGGGGTTTTATCCGTTGATCTTTCCCTAGAAAAAATTCATGAAATCATGCAAGAAGCCACCGGATTAGGAGAGACAGATGAATCCTATTTAATCCGCAAACAGGGACAAGAAAATCGATTGGTAGATACCCAGGATTCAGAATTAGCCAATCAATGGGTACGTAGTCCAGGAATTGATGCTGCTATGTCAGGTCAAGATGGGATTGATTTTTATCAAAATCATAAACAAGTAGAAGTGATTGGCAGTTACCGATGGTTAGAAGATAAAAACTTGGGAATTCTCGTGGAAATCACACGAGAAGAAGCATTTAATGTTTCGGGAACTATTGCCATGAATTTGCTATTTGGAGGATTGTTAGTAGCAGTAATCTTGTTAATAATTGTCTATATTTTATCGCGCAAAGTCACCCGACCTATACTGGAAATTGCCCAAAATGTCAATCAAGTGATTGATGGGAACTTAATGATAAAATCTAAACAGTTACGAAAAATTAGTCAGAGAGGGGATGAAATTGGACAATTAGCGCGGGGATTTGATGAAATGATTAAAGTGGTTGATTCACGGCAGCAAGATCTAGCAGAACAAGTGCGAAAATTGAGAATGAACAATGCTAACTTAAGCCAAGCGCAAGAATTAGAAATGGCTTATTTCAAAGCATTAAAGCGTAAAGCACAATGGATTAGAAATAAAGAATAATTTAAAGAATATCTTATCCAGGTCTATTTATGGTTTCCCTAAAAAAACTCATTCCTATTTTAACGGTAACGCCTTTAATGGCAACCTTAGCATTTACGGGAGTATTAGCAATCTATAATGCAGATAAAACTGTAGATGAACTCTCTAGATCTTGGATGAAGGAATCTGTGATGCAAATCAAAAGTCAGGTACACCTTAATCTTCGACAACCAGAGATTATCTATAAATTGAGCTTAAATCGTTATCAATCTAATCCATCAATATGGAAAAACACACAGAACTTAACGATTAATTTTTATAATAAGATTCGTTTTTTTCCCTCAGTTAGTAATATTTATTTTGGCAGTCCAAACCAAGAATTTATTGGGGTTAAACTCAATGAAAATGGGCAATTTACTCAATCTTATTCTGGGGAAAATACGGATTACCAACATATCACTTCTATCCTAGATAGAAACGGTCAACGGGGTCAAGTACTGAGTAAAGACTCAGTGTTTAATCCAACCACTCGTCCTTGGTATCAAGCAGCACAAAAAACCAACAATCTAGTTTGGAGTCCTGTCTATCCACATTTTACCACTCGCCAGTTAGGAATTACCGCAGCTCAAGCAGTGCGCGATCGCCAAGGGAATTTAGTTGGAGTTTTAGGAATTGATTATTTTCTCAATAGTCTGAATCAATTTCTCCGTGATTTACCCATTAGTAAAGCAGCAAAAGTTTTAATTATTCAACAAGATGGACAATTGATTGCCAGTTCTGATCCCGATCCGTTAACCCTATTCGATCCAGAATCAGAAACCCACTTAATGATTACTCAAAGTCCCGATCCAATGGTGCAAAAAATCGGAGAAATTTTGATCGCCAAATTTAGTGATTTTAGTCTCATATCTGAACCTCAGTCCTTGATTTTTTACCATAATGGACAAAAGCAATTGGTTTGGGTTGAACCGATTGAAAATCACTGGAACTTGCACTGGGTAGTAGTTGTGGCATTGTCAGAATCTAATGTATTTCATCCAGCTAAAAAAAGAACTATTTATATTTTCATGATTTTAGCAGCAACTGTGGGCAGTGCTTTGGCGGTCTGGAATATGCATCAATTGGTGGTGTCTCCTCTGTTGCGGTTAAATACAACAGCAAAACAACTGAAAAATCGAAGATTTAAACCTGAAAAAATTGCAGATTTAGTTAAGCGTAATGACGAAATCGGTCAATTCAGTCGTGTGTTTGAAGAAATGGCTTTGTTAATTCAAGAGCAACAAAGCAACTTAGAAAAAAGGATTGAACAGTTAAGCACATACAAAACCAAAGCATCTTCTTCAGAGGATACGGAAAATTCTCCAGAATTAAATTCAAGTTACTGGGATTACTTGAAACAAAAATCACAAAAAATCCGCCGAAAAACGCCCCTTGAAAAACATGATTAAGAATCTGTCTATCCGCTATCGTCTACCTCTTTTAATTGTTGCCCCTTCGGTTTTAGTTGTCGGCTTGATAGCCATTGTTCTATTTCAAAAGACCAGACAAAATATTAATACAATTTCCGTTGAGTTAGCCCGTACAACTACTGCTCATGTAGAAGATGATCTTCGGGATTATTTGTCAGTCCCTAATACGATCAATCAGCTTAATCTCCAAAGCATTACATTAGGCGCTCTCAATCTAGAAAATTTACCCAGTTTAGAACTCTATTTTTGGAATCAAATTCAAATTTTTGAAGGCGTGAAAAGTCTGTATTTTAGCAATCCTCAAGGAGAATTTAGGGGAGCAACTATTCTTAACTCAGGAGAAGTTGGAATTAGTATAGCTGGACAAACAACAGATTCTAATGTAATCCGTTACGCAACCACTAGCGATGGTCGCAAAACTGAAATTGTACATCAATCCGCTAATTATGACCCTCGTATTCGTCCTTGGTATCAAGCTGCACTGCAATCCAATAAACCCATTTGGACTGATATTTATCAAGATTTTTCTGCCCAAGAATTAGCCATTACTGCTGCACAAGTTGTTAAAGATTCTCAAGGAGAAGTCCTGGGTGTTCTGGCGGTCGATTTGTTCTTTCAGGGAATCAATGAATTTCTGCAAGACTTAACTATTGGTAAAACAGGACAAGTTTTAATTATCGATCGCGAAGGATTCTTAATTGCCAGTTCTAATCCAGATTTGATTGCAGAAGCTAAACGTCATCAAGATCGGTTAAATATTGTCGGTAGTGAGAATGAGTTAATTTCGGCGATCGCTGAAAATTTAATTAACCAATTTGGCAGTTTTTTTCGACTTGAAAGTACGGTGAATTCATCTCTTAAGTGGAACGGAAAACACGTCAGTTTTCAAGTCAAAAGCTTTCGCGATCGCTTAGGCTTAGATTGGCTGATTGTGGTGATTATTCCTGAAGAAGATTTTATGCAACAAGTAGCTATCCAAGCCTGGATAACTTTCGTTTTAGAACTTTTGATTTTATTATCATCTTTGGGGATTGGCTTAGGAGTCAGTCGTTGGGTTCTACAACCTATTTTTCAATTTAGTGAAGCTGCCGATCAAATTAAATCCCAATCTTTTAATCCCCAAACCTTAGAGAATTTATATCAACGTCAAGATGAAGTGGGCGAATTAGCTAGAGTCTTTGTAGATATGGCGGTAGAAACCGGCGATCGCCAACAAAGCCTTCAAGACGAGTTAAATCTATTAAATTTCCAGGTTAGCCAATCTAACGATAACCCCTACGAACTCACCGCCTTGAAGAAATGGCAGAAAAAAGCATCCTGTATTCGGACGGTTTATGATTATCATCCCCATTTACCTCAGCTTCTGTCCCAAGTTCCCTATTATCAGCGCTTAACCCCTGAACAGTTAAGCCAGTTAGTCATGGAGGGCAAAATTAAACGAGTTGAGGTGGGGGATTATATTTGTCGGGAAGATCAACCGGGAGATGAGTTTTATATTATTCTCACTGGTTCTGTCCGTATCTTTGTGGAGAAAATCAATAAACCCTTAGTTACCCTCTCTTCAGGACAATCTTTTGGAGAACTGGCGCTCATGCTTGGGGGAAATCGAACGGCTACGGCGATCGCGATCGAAGAAACCACCCTATTCTTGATCGATCGCCTCAACTTTGGCAAAGTCCTCCACCAATACCCCCAAATGGCTGAACAAATTGCCCAAGATCTCCATCGTCACCAAACTGAACTCCAAGAGCGCAAGCAGCTTCTGGCGGAATATGGCCTCTTAGAAGATGACGAAACCGACCTCTTACAGCAAATCAAATCTCGAATGAAAACCCTCTTTAATCTCTAAACCTGCCCATAGCCACAAGCCATCATTATGAAATCCTATCCCCTCGTTACCTGTCACATTAACCCGCGCTCTAGAATAGAGAGCAAAGCCTTATCAGAGTCGGGTTTAGAGGTGGGTAGCCCTGAATTTGTAGATTGGGCACTCAAACACAAAAAGTTCAAAGTTCAGGTCTATTGGGAACCCTTCAACTATTCTGTAGTTTATCGCATCACTTGTTATTTACGCTCCGATCAACTCTGGTATGCATCCAAGTGTATCGGCGGTATTTTCAAACAACATCCGCTCGGAAAAACGGAGGAAATTACCACAGAAAAACTCATAGAGGCAGTGAAATGGTTATGTCCTGACCCTCAAGCAATCGCCCCCACCTTACCATCTGAGTCTGAAGATACTATTGATCCGGCTCCCCAAACTCACAAGCGGAAATTCAATCAAGACTTATACTATCAACTGCTCCTAGAAATTGAAGATTTGAAGCAACAGATAGAGGAACTTTTACAAGACAATCAGAAATTAAAAATCGACCGCGAACAACGCTGGCAGCAACACGCCCAGAGTGTAAAATTACGTCAAGACTTGCAAGAAATAGTGACTCAACTGATGGCAGAACGTGAACAGTATGAAGAACAACTGCAAACCCTTAATCAAGTGGTCAACGAGCTAGGGACAAAACTTGAATCGGTGAATCTAAAAACTAATCCTCGCTGGTATTATGCCAATCGCTATTATCAAAAGTTGCAGGATATTTTACAGGGCAAAGCGCTGTAGTGGGGAAATGGTGGGAGAATGGGGAAGAAAAGAGTAAAGCAATAGAGAGGTATTTATGGCAGGTCGGTTAAAAGTGAGTCTATCAGAAAGTGTGGGGGACCTTCAAAAGTGCTTAAGCAAGTCAAAAACAGCAGAAGAAGAAAAAGAAGAAAACCGCAAAAAAGCCAGAGAAAGAATTTTTGTAGAATATCTGATTAGACAGCTAAACAAGTTTAGAGTAGTAGGAGAAAGATTCCGACTCTGGCGGCCAAGTTACGAAAGAATAATCAGGGGAGTGTGGGTTAATACAGCGCTTTGCGCTGTGATATCAAGTCCGAGGAATCAGCTAAAATAAAAAGGCACAGCATCAAACCTAGTCATGCCAAGACGAATTCAGATAGTTGCACACCATAGCATAGAGGAACTCTTCCAAGCTTATCAGGAAGCCAAAGAAGCTTGGAAGA